>JAFYAB010000011.1 GCA_017540945.1 Oscillospiraceae bacterium
CGGCGTCTGCTTCCGCATCACCCACCTGGGCGGCGAGCAGAAGTTCTACAGCGTGACCGGCAACTACGCCGAGGAACAGACCGTGGAATTCGACGAGACCTTCACGGTGAAGGCCGGCGACGAGATCCTCTTCCACGTGGACGCCGAGGGCGGCAACAACGCCTATGACGGCGGCAGGTTCAACGTGAGCATTACGGCAATCGATTGATCAAAGCAGACAAGGGCCCCATTCAGCCGTCGGCTGAATGGGGCCCTTGTCTGCTGCTGCATGGTTCAGCGCCGGGTACTGTCCCGGAAGACGGGGGTGGTCTGGACGTAGGTCATGGTGTAGGGACGATCCGGATTGCGGATGCGGCCCAGCAGCAGCTCCGCCGCATGGATGCCCATCTCGGAGCTGGGGATGTGGACCGTGGTGAGGCTCGGCTCGATGACGGCGGCCTCCGGTCCGTCGTCAAAGCCTGCCACCATCACATCCTCCGGGATCCGGCAGCCATGCTTTTTCAGCGCCTGGATCAGCTTGACGGCGTGAAAATCGTTGGCGCAGAGGAAGGCGTCGGGCAGCCGGGGCATCTCCTTCAGCCGGGCCAGGGTCCAATCCGGGTCCGCGTACTGACTGCCGTCCTTCTCCATGATGCAGAGCCGGAGGTCCGGCTCCAGCCCCGCGTCCCGGAGGGCGGTGTAGAAGCCGTTCCAGCGCTCGCAGAAGCTGTTGCAGTGGAAGCGGTCTCCCACAAAGCTGAGGCTGCGGGCGCCCGCCGCCAGAAGCTGCCGGGTGAGGGCGATCACAGAGCGCATATTCTCCATGGTAATGACGTCGCAGAGGATGGGGCTGCGGTTGACCTGGCAGTAGGCGTCCACGGAAACCGTGGGCAGCTTAAGATCGGAGAGCATCTCGTAATAGTTCCGGTCAAAGAGCTCGATGCACAGGACGCCCCGGACGTTCTCGGCGCTGACGCCCGCAGGGAGCCTGTGTTCGGCCAATTCCGCGGCGGAAAGCTCGTACATCTGGACCGAATAGCCCCAGCGGCAGACCGTGTCGGTAAAGGCCTTCATCAGCATGGAGCCGAAGTTGTGATTCAGGGGATTGGACCAGGACAGCACCGCGATGGTCCCGCCGGGGCCAGCGGGGACCGTGGGGGCTGACAGCTGTGCTCTGGAGTAATAGCCCAGCTCCCGGGCCTTCGCCAGTACGAACTGCCGGGTGCTCTCCGGTACGCGCCCCCGCTCATTGAATACCTTGGAAACCGTATTTCTGGAGAGCTGGCAGGCCTCCGCCAGCGCCTGGATCGTAACGCGTTTTTGCGGCATGCGTTATCACCCCTAATCTTCAAGCGTCGTATATTTTTTTATTATACCGACATTGCGGCAGAATGTCAACGCTTATGGAAAACGATTGCACACCTATGGAAAACAGATGCCTAAACTATGAGGGGAATGATTTTCAAAATATACTGTTTTGATCCCCAGCCTCTTGTAAGCAAATCTTAGCATACAAGTCGGAGGAACCCAACTGTTTTTGTGTAATTGCTGGATGCTTACGATAAATATCCCTCTCTGGCTTTGACGCCGAAATGCCGTTCCAGCCGGTGCAGGTCCTCATCGGTAATCGTTTGGAGGCAGGGCAGGTGGGCAATCTTCATGTAGATCTCGGCGGCCTTCTCGGCGGTCTCGATGAGGCCAAAGGTCTCATCCAGGTCTCTGCCCGCGCCGTAAATGCCGTGCTGGGCCCAGACGACGAGCCTTGCCGTCTCCATCTTCTTCGCCGTGGCCTCGCCGATCTCGTTCGTGCCGCAAAGCATCCAGGGCAGGACGTTGACGCCCTCCGGGAAGACCACGATGCACTCCGTCTCCATCTGCCAGAGGGTCCGGGTGAACTCCCGCTCGTCCAGGCTGTGGACGAAGGTCATGGCGATCAGGTTGTTCGGGTGGCAGTGCATGACGACGCGGTTTTTCGGGTCGATCCGCAGCCGGGCTGCGTGGCTCATCATGTGGGCCGGGAACTCGGAGGTGAATTTGCCGCCGTCGGTGAAGCCCCAGAGGAGTTCGGCGTTTCTGCCGCCGTCGGTCAGCCGGACGATGCCCAGGTTTTTACAGGGCTCGTACTGGACGTTCTTGAAATATTTGCCGGTGCCGGTGACGAGAAAGTACTTTCCTTCCAACGCAGGAGCCTCGAAGCCGGTGGGGATGGTGCGGCGCACCCGGGTCAGGTCCAGGTACTCCGCCAGCTTAGCCTCGTCCAGCAGAACGGAGACGTTGCCGCCGTTGCGTTCGTCCCAACCATGGGCATACATATTCGTGACGGTGCGGATCAGCTCCATGACCACGGGAGCAGTCAGAATGTCTTTCATCGTTTTTTCTCCTTATCTCGTAATGACGTCCACGGGAACGTTGAAGATTTTGCCAACTTTCAAAATGGTATCGATCCACTGTCCGCTTGCCGCGGCCATGTGGTGGGTGGGGCCGGCTTCAGACCAGCGGTTGCAGAACTCCCGGGCGCCGCAGCTGAAGCGGGTCCGCATATTGGTGTCACCGAAGGTGAAGATGGGGCCCTCCTCGTTGACGCCCTCGGCGACAACGAACTTGAACCGGCCGTTCCGGTCCTGGGTGATGCCCAAATAGGTGACGGGGCCGGGCGCCGGATAGAACTGGGTCAGGTAGCCGCCGCCGGTCTTGCCGTGGAACACGGGGACGATCTTCATGGTGGGCTTCTTCGCCTTGGAGATGTCCGCGTCGCCGGAGCCGGAGTGCCCGATGATGCAGATGTCCTCGTTGAAGTCGATGGAATACATTTCGCTGAGCTGGCCCATGCCGGAGATGGTTTTCAAAATGCTCATAGCCATGGCGACCTTGATATCGCCCTCCACGGCGCAGGCGGTGCCCTGCTTGATCAGCATGGAGAAAGCGGGAATCAGCATGGAATCCAACTTGCCCGCAATGCCCTGGGCGAAGCCGTCGTAGTGGGAGGCCACGAAGCCCAGCTGCTCGTCCTTGACCCAGCGCTCGAAGGCCACCACGTACTTCGCCATATCCCAGACGGTTTCCACCGATGCGCCGCCCTCGATGTCGAATGTGTTGAGAATGTCCTCCGCCTTGGCCCGGATCGCGTCCTCGGCGGTGATATCGTCGGCAATGGCCCACATCTTTTCCCAGTCAAACTGCTTGGTGTAGAGCCACATGCGGTGGTAGAGATTGGCCTCGTCGATGTACAGATCCATCATGCCGGGGTAGGGCCGGCCGATCTGGGCCAGGTTGGTGTCGCGGAAGCGGCGGCGGACCTGGGCAGCGCGACACCAGTCAGCAAGCTCGGCATCCATGTGGGGGTCGCCTCCCTCGACGACGCCGGTCAGGACCGCGTGGCGCTTCCCTGCCCGTTCGAGATCCGCCACCATCTCGCCCACCGCGCCGCAGGCATAGAGCTCCCCCAGCCAGGTGGCGGTGTCGGTGTTGGCGTAATCCGGGGCCCTTTTCTTTTGCAGATTTACAAGCACCACCGGCACGTCCAGATCCCGCACGGCAGGCAGCATATTGTAGGAGGTGGCGTAGGTCAGCAGCTGGAGGATCACCAGATCCACGTCGGCTGCGCGGAACTTGTCGCCGGCGGCCATGGCGAGCTCCTTGGTGGTAACGATGCCGCCGTCTATCATCTCAACCGATTCGGGGATGCGCTTCTTGAAGTCCGCATACTGGCCCTCAAACTCGGGGACAAGAGACGGGAATTGGGGCAGGTAGGCCCCCAGGGCGATGGCGAAGACGCCGATTTTTGCTTTCGTTTCGACTAACATGATGCTGCCTCCATTTGTATTTTCAGATTCCCGATGGCCGTGGCCTCAATTGGTAAGGCGATCACTTGTTTTCCGGTGAATTTTGCGGTCAAATCGTTCAAAAACTGATTTTTTGCGCCGCCGCCTACGATGTAGAGCTGCTCATAGTGCTTGCCGGTGTTGCGTTCCAGCTCCTCCAGGGCGTGCCTGTAGCTCAGGGCCAGGGAGCGGTAGGCGCAGCGGAAGTAATCTCCTACTGACAGGGTCTGCCGGGCGTTGTTCACCGCATCGATTTGCTCCGGGCTCATGTTGGTAATGACAAGATCGGATTCTCCCGGCTTGGCCATCCTACGGCCCAGAGCTCGGTCAAAGGCGGCCTTCATGCTGACAGGGGAGAGAAAGCAGTCCGCGTTGGCGTCTACAGCTTGGTCAAAGGTGCTGGCCTCCGCTGCGGCAACGATTTCCCCCCAGGGCTTCTCCGGGCAGAGCTCGTCTCTAAGACGGTTCACCAGCCACATGCCCATGATGTTTTTCTGGTAGCGGTTGTAGCCCACGCCGCCCTCGTTGGACCAGTTGGCGGCCAAGGAGGCCTCGTCGGTGATGGGCTTCGGGGTTTTCACTCCCAGCAGGGACCAGGTGCCGGATGAGATGTAGGGGGCGTCTCGCTCCATGGGGATCCCCTCCACCGCGGAGGCGGTGTCGTGGGTGGCGCAGAGGACCACCCGGATGCCTTTGTATGTTCCGATTTCTGTGCCGGGCTGCCGGAGGCTGGGAAACAGATGTGCAGGCTGGCCCAGGCGGGCGGTGATTTCCCGGTCAAACTCTCCGCTTTCCGCGTTCACCAGGCCCGTGGTGGTGGCGTTGGTGTACTCCTTAGCCTTGACGCCGGTGAGCTTGTACATCAGATATTCCGGAATCATGAGAAAGTCCGTCACGCCATCCAGACGGCCCTCGGCCTTGTCCGCGCAGAGCTGATAGAGGGTGTTGAAGGGCTGGAACTGGCAGCCGGTGCGGCGGTAGAGCTCCGAGAAGGAGACCGTGGTGTGAACCTCCTCATGGATGGCCTCGGTGCGGTGGTCCCGGTAAGCATAGCAAGGCCAAAGCTCTCGCTCTCCCTCCATGAGAACGTAATCGCAGCCCCAGGTGTCAACGGAGAGGCTTTCGATTTTCCCAAAGCGCTCCAGGGCACGGTCGACGCCGGTTTTCACATGGCGCAGCAGTTCCTCTACGTCCCAGACCAGATGGCCGTCCCGCTCCGTCACCCCGTTGGGGAAGCGGTAGACCTCCTCGGTTTTCAGTTCGCCCTCTTCCGTCCAACCGACGATGTGGCGGCCTGACGATGCGCCGATGTCGATGGCAAGATAGGTCTTCATGAAAGTCCCCCCTTTTCTTCTCAACAATTTGTCTTTTGCTTCTTCCTGAAACCGGCCGAGCAGTTTCTCATCTGAGCTTCCTTTTCTCAGCGTTTCAGATATTCCAACTCCGGGTGCTCGCTGAGCACCTTTTCAAGCACTGGCCTGATATATTCATTTGCCCATCGGATCCGGGATTCGTGGGCTAGATGGATGTTTATTGCTCAAAGCGATACTCTCCGGGACCGACAGTCTTATGAGTGCCGTCGGCGAGGATGACTTCTGCCTGGCAGTTGCCTGGTACGGTCACAGTAAAAAATGTCTTGCCGTCCTGCTTCTCCCACTTGCTTTTCACCAAACCGTATACACTGTTGTAACGGGCTTCGGCAAAGCGGAAGGTCCCGCCGGGACAGGGGTTGATCGTGAATCGGTTTTCGCCGGTGATGCGGATGCCGCACATGGACTTGAAGAGCCATTCACAGGCCGCACCTTTGGAGTAGTGATTGAGGGAGCCGATGCCGCCCTGACTGGAATTCGGGCCCTCCCAGGCCTCCCAGATCGTGGTAGCCCCGGCCTTGGGCATGGAGAGCCAGCCGGGGATCTCCTCGTTTTCCAGCAGCCGGTAGGCAGAATCTAAGTCGATCTCCTCCAAGACGCCGAGGATCAGCGGCGTGGAGAGGAAACCGGTGCCCAGCCGCCAGCCGTAGTTTTCCAGCGCCTGGATCAGCCGCTTTTTCGCAAAAGCGGTCTGCTCCTCGCTCAGGAGGTCGAGGGCCAGGGGCCGCACGAGCTGGGCCTGGCGATCGGTGTCCAGGGTGAACTTTTCCCCGGAAACCAACTCCTGATAGGCTTTTTTGCAGCCTTCGGAGGTCTCCCGGAATTCCTTTGCGTCCTCCGGGCGGCCCAGCTCCGCGGCAATCTCCGCCATGCAGCGGAGCACATAAGCGGTGTAGGCTGTGGAGACTTCGGGATGCGGGGTCGCAAAGTCCTGCCAGCGGAAGGCACAGACGTCGGCGGGCTCGGCCCATTCGCCGTAGCTCTGCCCCGCGTTGACAAAGTACCGTTTGGCCTCGGGCGAGAGCTTGATATGCTCCCCGAAGATAGGCATGGTCTTGCCGCAGCGTTTTTCCATAAAGCGGGCGTATTTTGCCATGCCGTCATAGAAGCGGCGGAGGATGGTCTCGTCGCCGAAGAGCTTGGCGTAGCGGTACGGCATCAGGATACCCACGTCCGCCCAGCCCACCGAGCCGTTCATGGAGCGCATGTAGAAGTCTGCGCCGCCGTCCGGGACGATGTGGGGCAGGCGGCCGTTTTTCTCCTGCCAGTCATAGACGTCGTTCAGCCACTTCCGAGAGAAGGACGCGAAGTCGAATAGGTAGCACGCGGTCTCAAAGAAGATCTGAGCGTCTCCGGTCCAGCCATGGCGTTCCCGGGTGGGGCAGTCCGTGGGAATGTCCAGGTGGTTTCCCTTGGCGGACCAGACCGTGGCCTGAAAAAACTGGTTCAGCAGCTCGTTGGAGCTTGTAAAGAAGCCGGTCTGTTCCAGATCGGAATAAACCGCGATGGATTCGACGTCCTCAGGGTTCAGCTCCAGGTCGGTCTCCACCTCGGCATACCGGAAGCCGAAGATGGCAAAGGTGGTTTTATAGTTGTTCCAGCCCTCGCCGCAGGTGTAGTCGATCTTCTGCAGCGGGGTCGTCTTGTTCTTCCGTGAGAGCTGGATGTTCTTCTGGGTCAGATTGCCGTCCGCGTCCAGCATTTCGCCGAAGCGCCAGACCATGCGCTGCCCCACCCGGGCCTTGACCCGGAAAGCCACGTAGCCCGCGATGTTCTGGCCGAAGTCCAGGAGCTTCTTTCCGTTGGGAGCGGTGGTGATGGTCGGATGGAAGCGCTCGTGTTCCGTGACCGGGACGTTATTGGAGCAGGTGGGCCGGACGCTGTGCTTGGTCAGCCTGGCTGTTCCGTTGTATTGGGGTGTTCGGAAGGCCTCCACGATCTCCCCGTCCTTGTTGTCGGCAAAGCGGATGGGGCCGTCGTTGGACCACTGCCAGCTCTCGTCGGTGCCGACGGTTTCCCGGCTGCCGTCCTGATACGTGAGCTCCAGCTGGGCCAGGAGCTTGGTCTCGGTGCCGTACTGGCAGGTGCGGCCCCAGGCCCCGCAGGAGCCCCGGTACCAGCCGTCGGCCAGCTGCACCGTCAGCTCGTTTTCGCCGCTTTGGACCAGCTCCGTCACGTCGTAGGTCTGATACTGGACCCGCTTGCGATAGTCGGTGTAGCCGGGGGCGAAGACGAAATCTCCGATCCGCATTCCGTTCAGCTTTGCCTCATAGAGGCCGCAGGCGGTGATATACAGCCGGGCCTTTTTGATCGGTTGCGGCGCGGAAAAAGCCTTGCGGAAGCAGTCTGCCGGATAGCGCTCCCTCTTGCTCGGGGTGTAATTGCCGGTGATCCATTTGGCCTCCCAGGAGGAGATCCCGCGCTCGAAAAAGCTCTCGGCCCAGTCGCCGGGCTCGTCGTTCTCATCCCAGAGCCGGACCTTCCAGGTCACCCGCTCGCGGTCATGGAGGCCCTTTGGGTATTCCGCCCACATGGAGGAGGAAGCGACCTTGCCGCTGTCCCAGTTTTCGGTGACGATTTGATAAGAGGTCTGTTTTTTCCCTCCCTCGCAATTCCACATCAGGCGGGGATGCTTGATGTCGATGCCGAGGGGGTTCTTCAGGTATTCGGTTCTCTGTCGGATGGCGTTCATCGTGCTTTCTCCTTTTCATGGCGCGCCTTGAGCTCGGCCTGCTTCCGCGGCAGATCCTTCTCGACGTTCAGGAAGAACAGAATCGCGACCAGGGCGATGCCGGTGAACACCTCGACGCCGACGAAGGTGAAGGCGATCACCCAGTTGATGCTGTCGGGCTGCTGCATGGCGACGGTCAGAACGCCGTCAGCGGCAGGTTTGACGGTTTCCAGCGCGATTTGGGACGTCCAGCCGTTCTCGGCCAGGACGCTGGCGGCCTCGGACACGCTCTTTGCGGTGATGGGCGCGATATAGCCGGCCTTCGCCAGCAGCATATTGAACACGCCGGTCATAATGCCCACCATGGCTACTGCGATGATGTTATAGATGGACATGGCCGCGCCATCGATGCGCTTGTCCGTTTTCCATTCCAGATGATCCAGGCAGTCGGCAAAGAGGGCCATGAAGACGTAGGCGCAGGGCAGGCCGCCGATGTTCTTAATGAACTGGCCGATCAGCACAATGACCAGGCTGTGGGGGAACAGCCAGCAGATCAGCGAGCCCAGCGCATAAAGCACGAAACCCGCCATCGTCACGTTGCGCTTGCCGAATTTCTTGGCGAGGGGCCACACGGCGAAGATGCCGATGCCCATGGGGATGCCGCCGATCACGGAAACCAGCATCTGGGTGGTGCCGTCGTTGTAGGTGCCGAGAACGTAGTTGCAGTAGTAGACCAGGCCGAGGTTCTTCATCGTCGTGCCCAAGGTGTAGATGAAGAAATACAGGTACATGAGGACCATGTATTTATCCGTGAACAGCATTTTGATCTGCTGTCCAAAGGGCAGGCTGCTCTCCTCTCCGGCTTCTTGCGTCTCTTCCGTAACACGCTCCTTGGTGAAAAAGTATTCTATAAGCGTCAGCGGCAAGGCGATGATCGAGAGGATCGACATCAGGAGGATCCACTTGGACTTGTCCGCGCCGATGGCCGGCATAATGACCATCGGGAAGACCAGGGCTACCAGAATGCCGGACATCATGATCGTTGTGATCTGGTTGAAGACCGACAGGCTGCCTCTGGCTGTACTGTCCCGGGTCGAGAGCGGAACCATGAGGTTGTGGCTCATGTTGAAGATGGTGTAGGCAAAGGAATAAAACAGGTTGTAGGAGAGCATGACCCAGATCACCTTCACAGTATCGCTGCCGGTGGGGACGGTGAAGAGCAGGATGCCGGTGATGGGGACCAGGAAGGCCGAGAGGAAGAGCCAGGGCCTGGCTTTGCCTTCCTTTGTCCGGGTGCGGTCGATGACCTGGCCCATGATGATGTTCGTGACGGCGTCGATGACCTTGGAGATGATCGGGAAGATTGCCAGGAAGAGGCCGCCCCAGAGCGGGGTCAGATTCAGCACGTCGGTGTAGTAGACGTTCAGGTAGGTGGCGAGCACCGCATTGAGCAGCAGGGCTCCGGCGGGACCCAGGAGATAGCCGAGCCATTTTTCTTTGGTCTGGACTTCCGGCGTTTTAATGGCGCTTGCGGGCAGCTTCATTTCAGTTCTCCTCCTTTGGCAGTTTGGGGACTTTGATCTTCCTCAGAAAGCAGGCCGCTCCCTTGAGCAAATGGCCGTTGGTGAGCTCTACGAAGCCCTGGGCGAAGTTGTAGGGCAGGGACAACCCTGCGGACATGGACATGGACCGGGGAGAATTGCTCTCTAAAATGCGCTTCAGGAACCTGGCGCCTTTGCGCTTGTTCTCTTTTTCCGGGCCGTCCGGGAGCTTCTCGGCGGCCTTGGCCTGCTTGGCGGCGACGCTCAGCACCGCATTGTACAGGATTCGGCCCATAAAGCTCTGCTGCAGATCGGTGAACCGGGATTCCAGAGTGACCGGAAATTTCTTCGGCTCGTCTGGAATTGTCAGGGTGTCTGGATAGTCGGTCAGATCGACCGGCTCCGGGGTGAGGGTCACTGTGACGGATTCGCCGGGCTGGAGCCAAACCTTTTGGAAGCCCCGGAGCTCTCCGTCCAGATAGAGCTGGGCGACCTCGGCTCCGTACCGGTCTCCGGTGTTGGTGATGGTCTGGGTCCAGGCTTCGCCGTCCTTGGTCCAATCTGTCTTCGCGAAGCTCGTATAGCTCAAGCCGTAGCCGAAGGGGAACCGGACGGGAATATTGTGCTTGTTGTAATATCGATAGCCGATCTCGCAGCCCTCGGAATAGATCTCGTTGACGCTCTTGCCGAAGGTCTCGTGGGAGGGGACGTCCTCATAGCGCAGGGGCCAGGTCTCGGCCAGTTTTCCGGAGGGGTTCTTCTTGCCGAAGAGGAGCTCCCGGACCGCTGTTCCGCCGTTCTGACCGGGGAGGTACATGTTCAGGATCGCACCGACCTTGTCGAAAAAGGGAAGCTCTACCGGGGAGCCGCCGAAGAGGACAAGGATCACGGGCTTGCCGCTTGCGCAGAGCTCGTTGATCTGCTTCACTTGATTCTCCGGCAGCCGCATATTCTCCCGGTCGCCGCCCTCGGACTCGTATTCATCGGTAAGGCCGGCAAAGCAGAGGATCTTGTCGCAACTGGCGAGGTCGTAATTTTGAATTCCGTGGTCCTCAAAGGCGTCCTTGGGCGTGGTAAGCCGGGCCGGGTTGATCATGGAGCTACCCGCGCCTTGGTAGCGCATATTCTCGAAGAGCTCCCCTGTGATATGCAGTTTTTCACAGCCTTTCAGCGGCAGGAGGCCGTCGTTTTTCAGCAGCACTGCACAGTCGGCGGCGATCTCGGCGGCCAGGGCGTGGTGGGTGTCGAAGTCGACGGGGGTTTCGTCGGCAGGTCGGACGTATCGGTCGACCAGGTTCAGCACGTTCCGTACGGCCTTGTCCAGCTCCTCCATGGGGAGAGCGCCGTTTTCGATCCCGTCCAGAATCCATTTCCGACAGATGGCCGTGTCGCCGGGCATCTCCAGGTCGAGGCCCGCTTTCAGACCGGCTACACGGTCGTGGACCGCGCCCCAGTCGGTCATGACCAGGCCGTCGAAGCCCCATTCCTTCCGCAGCACGTCCGTGAGGAGCCACTCGTTTTCGGAGCAGAAGGTCCCGTTGATCTGATTGTAGGCGCACATCAGGGTCGCGGGCTTCGCTTTCTTCACGATGATTTCAAAGGCCTTCAGATACAGCTTCCGCATGGTGCGCTCCGAGACCGCGGAATTGCCCATGAAGCGGTAGTTCTCAGAGTTGTTCAAGGCGAAATGTTTAACCGAAACGCCCACGCCCCGGCTCTGAACGCCCTCGACCTCCGCCGCGCCCAGGACCCCCGTGAGGCAGGGATCCTCGCTGAAATACTCGAAGTTCCGGCCGCAAAGCGGGTTGCGCTTGAGGTTGACGCCGGGACCCAGCAGCACGTGGACGCCGTAATGACGGCACTCTTCCGCAATCGCCCTGCCCATTCTCCGGGTGTTCTCCGGGTTCCAGCCGGATGCAGTGCAGGCTGCCGTGGGAAATGCCGTGGCCGGTTCCGATTGGGACACGCCGTTGTCGCCGCCCTCCGTCTGCTTCCGCAGGCCGTGAGGTCCGTCCGACATGCACAGGGACGGGATGTCCAGACGGGGGATCGGATTTGTGTACATGAAGTCTGTGCCCGATACCAGGGCCGCCTTCTCTTCCGGGGTCAGTTCCGCGATCAGCTTTTCTACATTCACAGGAAAGGCCCTCCTTCCTTTTTTCTGGTACCAGAATACCATATTTTTCGGAATATGTCTTGCAGAATTGTATGGTTTTTCGTATAATGGTAAGCAAAGGGGGGGCTGTTTGTGAAAACCTATGATTCCGCGTATATCGGGAAATCCATGTCCAACCTGTCCGGCGTGCCGGTGCGAGTCTATGAAGGAGAAATGGAGCTTCATCGCTTCTTTCCGGTCCGGCTGCCGAAGGACCCGATGGAGGTCTGCAAGGCCGAGGTTCTTTCTATCTCCGAGCACGTGGGCTACTATGCATCGCCTCTGTTCCACTATTACGGGGTCCTGAACGCCGGTGTGTATAAGATCGTCGTGGGTCCAACCTCTCACATCATGGCGGACGATCAGCAGCTCCGGGAGCTGGCCTTTCGGCTGGACGTACCGAAGGAGGAGGTCCCGGCCTTCCTGGAGGGCATGAACGCCATCGTGCGCCTGCCGGTGGAGGCCCTGCTGCAGATGCTCTGCACGGTCAACCACTTCCTGAATCACGGGGAAAAGCTTCGAATCTCCGACATTGCCATCCACGACGAGGAGCAGGCCGTCATCAAGACCAACGTGGAGAAACGGCGGACCACCCGGGTCTATGCCGAGGACACCTCCGAGCGGCAGGCGCACAACACCCTGGCCTTGGAAGATGCTTTGATGGAGATCGTGCGCAAAGGCGACAGCGCCGCCCTCAAAAGCTGGCTCGCCCAGGCTCCCGCCATCCAGGGCGGAACCATCGCCAAGGATCAGCTCCGGCAGCTGAAAAACACCTTCATCGTCACCGCGACCCTGACCTCCCGGGCAGCCATCCGCGGCGGGATGCGGGAGGACGACGCCTTCTCTCTCTCCGACGCCTATATCCAGCGTTCCGAGCTGCTGCGGGACTACCGGGGCATCTTGAACCTGCAGTACAACATGGTGTTGGAGTTCACCGAGCAGGTGGAACAGCTCCACCGGGGGAGACACGCCACCAAGCTGGCCCTGGACGTGGCGAACTATGTCCGGCACCACCTGTCCGAGCCCATCAGCGTGGACGAAATGGCCGAGGAGCTCTTTCTCAGCCGTCCCTATCTCTCGGCCAAGTTCAAGCAGGAGACCGGCCAGACCCTGACGGATTTCATTCTGAACGAAAAAACCGAGGAAGCAAAACGCCTGCTCAGGTACTCCGATAAGTCGGCCTCTTCCATCGCGGCTTATCTGGGCTTCTCCTCCCATGGCCACTTCTGCAAGGTTTTCAAGAAATATGCTTCCATGACCCCGCAGGAATACCGGGACAAGCATCAGAAATAGCCGGACGAAAAGGACACAGTGCAAAATGCCTGCGCACTTTGCACTGTGTCCTTTTTCTTACTCTGCCTGGATCCAGATGATGCCGTCCTGGAGGTATTCCACCGGCAGATAACTGCCATACACTTCCGCGACAGCTTCGATGTTGGAGGGAACGACGTAGCCCTCCGCAATCTCGTATTCGCCCTTATTGATCCAGCTGAGAGGCTGGCCGTCCAGCTGCGGCAGCAGGCCGATCACGGTTTCGACAGTCTCACCGTTGACGGTGACCTCCGTAGTGTTCTCCGTGCAGCCGGCCGAGGCAACCGGGGTGTACATGAGGATCTGCAGCACATAGTAGACGTCGATCTGTCCGCTGACCGCGCCGACATTCAGAAGGCCAAGCTCTTCGTCGAGGTCGCAATCCGTTGTGATCTCTGCTTTGACTGTGTTGCCGGTGGAAGTCAGATAGCGCTGGGAGCCGGACATACCGCCTACGCTCACGTTCGATGCACCGGTCGGCTTGGAAACAGCCACGCGCACGACCGCGTCGACCTGAGAGGCAGCATTCACGGTACTGGCTGCACTGAGGCCGCCCACGTTGACCTTGAGCTCCGCGTCCTCCGCAGCCACACAGCCATCGGTAACGCTGGCAATCAGTTCCGCTGACGCGCTGCAGCCGGCCATGGTGGAATAGCACTCGCCCACCAGTCCGCCGACATAGATCTCACCGCCATGGGAGATCGCTGTATTCGCGTTCAGTTCGACCTTACCGCCATTGACTGCACAGGCAGTCAGCGTATCGGTCCAGCCGCCGCCGATCATTCCGGAGGCCGCGACAAACATGCTGGGAAGATGGGCGGAGGCCTCATCGGTGATCTCTACGCGGACGCAGGGTTCATTCACTGTCACGTTTGTCAGTGCGGAGCCCATATCGAAGGCGGCGACAGAAGCGGCGTAGATGTAATCGCCATGAATGGCATTGTCTCCGGTTACGTCGATCACAGGCGCATCCAGCGTCAGATTCTGGATTGTCGCGGAGGAAATCGAACCAAACATGGCCGCACAGCCGTCGGCCCGCTCCCCATCGTTGTGCCAGACGGTTCCTTCGGCGGTATAGGCGTCGATGTTGATCTGCGCGCCGAGGATGTTCAGGCCGCTGATCGTATGACCGTTGCCGTCCAGACTGCCGCGGAAAGCGTAGGTCCACCACTCAGGCGCATAGAATTCATAGTTGCTGAAATACAAGCCGACGGGCATCCACGCCTCAGTCAGTTCGATATCCGCTGTCAGGCGGTAGGCGCCGGAGAGATCCTCGGCAATCGCTCTCAGTTCCTCCTCGGTGGAAATTTCTTTGACCTCGACCCAGCGGGCATAGAGAGTCCCCACGCCGTTCGCGTCCAGGGATTCCATATCCGCGATCCGCATGACCACAGATTCGTCGCCGTAGTTGGACTGGGTGCCGAACAGCCACAGATAGGGAGACACGCCGTTGACCAGATCGGCTTCGGTGACGTTGGAACGGGTCTGCCAGCCGGCAAAGGCGTAGCCTTCCCGCTCCGGGGCGGGAATCGCGGAGGCGATGTAGGCGTTTTCCGTCCTGGCAACAGCGAGAACGGACTGCTCTGTGGTGACGATGGGCTGCCAGTACTCGTCGTAGCCGGAAACCTCATACTCGAAGGTCTCGTCGTCTGTAATATCGTCGGGCGTGGTATTCAGATCGAAGCGGATGGTGTAGAGCTCTTCTTCCACAGCTGGCTCGGTTGCTTCTTCGGAAGGCTCTTCAGAGGGTTCGGTGGGGGTCCCGGTGCTTTCAACAGGATTGGAAGGAGCAGCGGTGCTCACGACAGGCTCGGTGGAAGACTCGACAGCGGGGGTGGTTGCGCAGCCGGCAAACAACGTCAGAAGCAGGCTGATGGTCAGGATGACAGGCAGGATCTTTTTCATGTTCCGTTCCTCCATATTTTATGTTTTTATACGTCCAGTTCCGTGACTACCTTCGGGTACTCGCGGAGCTCATCGTCTGCGTGCAGAGGCTTCCAGACCTGGGCAAAGAAGGGGTCGACCTTGGCTCTGTTGCCGTAGTTCCAGCTTTTGCGCTCGCATTCGGAGCACCAGTGGCCGCCCTCCAGCACCAGTCGGGGGCTGGCCTCGAACTCGTGGCCGAAGGCGCAGCGGAAGCGGAGCTTCGTGCGCCAGTCGCCGGCGGTCATCTCTTCGGAGAGCAGCTCGCCGCCGCGGAACTTCGCCGCGCCGCGCATATCCTCCAGATCCAGCTCTGCCTCCGGCTTCGTCTCGTCGTAGCCGTGGTCGATGAGAACGACGGTATCCCAATCGGTGAAGCGGACCATGTCGCTGTACTTCTCTGGGATCTGCTCCCAGGCCTCCTTGCCGCCCCAGTAGGCGTCGATGTGATCCTCCATGTTCGTATCCAGCCAGTGCTTCGTGCCGTGCTCGGAGTTGAGCAGAGGCCGGAAGGTTTTCTTGATGATGGAGCCCATGAGCTTTTCGCCGCCGGGGAGCTTCGTCATTGCCTTTCCTGCCGCCAGCGCGGAGCCCAGCTCCTTCAGATAGGCGTCGTAGAAGTACTCCATAGAATCGGAGCGGAAGTGCAGATAGTCCTCCAGCTTGTCCGAATCCAGATAATACTGGCCGTGGAAGTTCCGGGTGGCGTTGTACTTCGGCTCAATGATCGGATCCAGGCTCTTGAAGCCCAGCTTGCCGTACATGACCTTGTACATCTCCCCGGTGCTGACCCGGCAGGGCTCGCCGCCGCCGATGTTGTAGATGTGGCCCCAGAAGCTTTGATCCAGCGTGCCCTCCGCGTCAAACGCGCAGAGGTTCCGCATGGCCCGGCCGCTGTCCCGGTCGGAGCAATACTCCAGCACGTTGTCGATGCAGTTGTGGAACTGGATCGCGTCCCGGATCTTTGCCATGGCGGGACCGATGATGCCGGTCTGCCGGAGGCTGACCCAGTACTTCAGGCCGCCTTCGATGACGTGCCGCTCCGCCGCCACCTTGGACACCGCGTAGTAGTCGTACATGCTGGGCTTGATGGGATCGCCTACCCGGCCCCAGTGGATGGGCGGCATCCGATCGCCGGTCTCGGCCACGGTGCCGATGTAGACGAACTTATAGGTCTCCGCCTTGCCCGCCTCCCGGATCGCCTCGATGATGTTGCGGGTGGAGCCGTAGTTGTTCGCCATGGCCTTTTTCGGGAAGTAGTCCGCCTGGGGGGAGACGAAGGCCGCGATGTGTAGGCAGAGATCGCTGCGGCGTACGCAGTCCAGCACGTCCTCCTTGTTCAGCAGATCGCCGAATCTCACCAGAAAGCCGGGCTTGCCAATGTACCGCTCGAAGAGCTTGCGGTTCTTGTCGCTGTCCCGGACCAGGATCACCAGATCGTACAGCTTTCCGAGATCGGGCAGCATCGCCTTGAAGCTCTCATAGCCCATGCCGCCGCCGGCGCCGGTCATGAATACAACGGGTCTTTTCATGTCATTATTCTCCCTTCATGCCGATGACTTTCGTCTTGTTTTCCAGGATGTCCTTGCACAGAAGGATGGAGTCGCCGATGGCCCCGTCGATGTCATCTCCGGTGACGCCAAGCTCCTGAGCACCCTCGGTCTTGGAGATAAACAGGTTCGAGCACATGATATCGGTGAACTTCACCATCTGCAGTCCGCCCTGGATGCCCTTTTCCGCCTGCTCCTTCATGATCTTCTTGCCGCCCATGGCATACATCCAGTTGGGGATGGTCACGATCTTCTTGCTCGGGCAGTCCAGATACTTGTGGACGATCTTGAGCATTTCCTTCCAGGTCATGTTGTAGTATCCGATGGGATAACAGCGGCCACCTCTGTTCTTCTCCAGGGCTCCGGCGATGGCCTGGCCAACCTGATGGACCGTCACCATGGTCGAGCCGCCCTTGGGGTACATGGTCACGCCCTTCATCCCGCGGATCTGCTCCACCAGGAAGACCCAAACGGGCTTGCGTCCCGGCTGGGTGCCGAAGATGTAGGGCAGCTCCAGGACCGCCACGTCCAGATCCTCGCCGGCAAAGCTCATGGCGGCAGCCTCCTGGTCGATGCGGCTCTTGATATAGGGGTGCCACTTGGTCAGCTCCTTCTCCGGCCACTTCTTGGCGGCATAGGAGAAGTAGGAGCCGAGGATGACCGCATGCTTCACGCCGCACTCTTTGCAGAGCCGTAGCAGCCGCTTCACCGGGTCAATGTTGTATTTCTTGTAGAGCTCATAGATGGGGGCCGGTCCCTCCACCCGCTCATCCACGCCGGCAGCGAAGACGAAGCCTTCACAGCCCGTGAGCTGGGCGCGCAGTTCGTTGTCGCTCATTTCCAGATAGTTGCCGAATTCAATTTGCATCTCCGGCGGAAGCACCGCTCCCTCCGGCAGCGGCGGCAGCGCAATGCTGGAAACCTCGTGGCCTCTCGCAATCAGTTCCTTCGCCGCCTCGCTCCCCAGCAGCCCGGTCCCTCCGATCATAAATACCTTCATCGTGTAAACCTCCTTACCCATGAATGTTTTATCATTTGGCTGATTACATCATAACAATTCTGCCCATAAAAGTATTGCACAATCGTAAGGAAAACGAAATAATTGTAATTTGTTTGGTGCGAAAAATTCCTCAAATAGCTCCTGGTCCTGTGTGTCATTGAGAATACCTCAAGCCGCATCGTCCCTATCCTGCTGACATAGTTGCCGCTGTATATTTTTCTATGGAAGGGAAAACATGGATAGAGAAAACTATAACGGCTGACAGCGCCGTTGTCAGCCGTCATTGTCAGTCCAGCCTTTTTGCTCTAGAACGGCGCCGACGTTCGTTTTGAACTTCTTCAAACATTTCCGGAGGAATGATGCCGGGGTGGTTGTTTTCATAGAGGAACTGTGGCAGTATCCCGTCGTTCACCTCTTGATCCTTTGTAAACAGGCTGGATACGTATGTCTTTTGAAGCAATACGTTTCCGATGTATTTTTCATTGGAAAGGAGCTTGTCAATGGCGCGGGACGTCCAGATTTCCTTCCCGGTAGGGGAGGGGATCCCGCGTTGGCGTAATTCCTTTGAAATCCCGGACAGGCTTTTGCCCTCCAGATACAGTGTGAAGATCAGACGGACGATTTCCGCCTGCTGTGGTTCGGCAATCAGATTGCCTTCCGCATCGTGCTGATACCCGAAACAAATTCGGTTAGCGAGCTTCGAGGTCCCGGAGGAAAATCCATACTTGAGTCCCCATTTGATGCTGTTGCTTTTCTGTATGCTTTCTTCCTCCATGAAGGCTGCGTAGAGCGACATGCTGAATTCCGTCCTTTCTTTGCTTAATTGTAAATGTTCGTTTTCAAAGATTATATCAACGCCCCATTGGCGCATCTTTCGGATAACGCCCAGGAAATCGACAATGTTTCTGGCGAACCGACTGATCGATTTTGTGTAGATCAGATCGATTTTTCTGTATCTGCAATCTCAAGGGAAAATATAATTAGTAATCACAAAGAGTTTCCCTGCGCAAGATGAAGATTGACAAGGCGGGGATTCCAGCCAGAGGCTCCCGCCGCGCCCGAGACTCCTGACACGCCCCAGGCGCCTGCGCAGGGCAGCGCCGCAAATCCCGTTTACGCCAACCCCAAGCAGCCGTCGGCTCCCAATCGCCCCGCTCCCCAGCTCGGCGTCTCCGCCCAGGGCTATAACCCCGGCCGGCCCGCCAACACAGGCGACGCAAACCGCACCCCGGTGGATCCCGGCAATTCTCCCGCCCGCATGGCAGTGCGCAGGATCGCGTCCTCCCGCACCTATCTGCTGTCCGCGCTGCTCTTTACCGCCAGCCTGGTGTTTTCCGCCATTTTCTGCGTGAAGCAGTTCGTCACATTCTTCCAATATTACGACTACTACCGCAATAACGGCGAAGCCCTGACTATGCTCATCGGTATGGCGATCAGCCTCACGGTCGTTTTGATCATGGCCCTTGCCCTGTGGAGAATCTTCTTTGCGGCCATTCGGAAGAACCCCATCCAGATGCGGACCGGCGGTCTGACCACCATCAAGGTCTTCCTGGCCATTGCTCTGGTCTGTATGATTCTGTGTCTGATTGCCCTGGCCGGTCTGGCCGTCTTCATCATCGTGGCTGCCGACAAAGCATTCCTGGACAGAGCCAACGATTCGCTGCTGGAATTCCTCAGGCAATACAACTACACCTTCGAGGAAACGGACTCGATGGATTTCAAGAAACTGCTGATCCTCCTCAGCGCGGTGAGCTTTGCGGTCCTCCTGATCGTCACCGTCTACATCGGCAAGCTCATCAAGACCGTCAACACCGTCAAGCGCGTGATCCGCATCGGCTATCCCGACGACCGGGTCTCCCCCTTTGCCGCGGTGATGTGCCTCCTCTCGGGCATCGGCGGCATCTTCTCCGGCATCAGCAATATGATCCAAGGCAAGGATATGCTTCTGACCGGGATCTCCTTTATCTGCAGTGCGGTCTGCATTTTCCTCTTCGGCGTCATAATCTTCCGGTTCCGCGGAAAAATGCGCATGTTGGGCGTCTACCACGGCGTGAGTACCTCGTAGCCCGCCCGCTGATCCGCCGAACAAAGAATCCAACTGCTTGTGCAGCTGGATTCTTTGTTCTGGTTATCGGGTTTACTCAGCAAGGTACAAGATTTAGTGGCAGGTGGCAGCGGCGAGGACCTGACGGTCAAAGATCTGTATGGTGGTCCCCTTGTCAAGACCACAGTTTGAGAAAAATGCGTGAACATCGGCGGCGTCAATTCTGACTCTGTTGTATCCCGCAAAAAGAAACTTGCGACACGAGGCCAGGCAGCCGCCCGCTGACGGCGGGTCGAAGAGCCTTGACCGGGCTTCGCTGGCCTGTTACAATGGCCTGCCGCGTGGCTGAGAAAGCTTTGTCCTGACTCCGCCGCACCCACGCCGCCAAAAAAATCAACAGGCCAGCGGAGCACTGTCAAGGCCGGCGGTGTTGGTTGCTGAACGGCTGAATGGCGTGCAATAGACATCGTCCGGCGTTTTGTTGTCAAGCGCCTGGTGCGGACGGATTGTGTTGTATTTCCGGATGTACTCCGCAATGGCGCGGCGAAGCTCCCGGGGAGAGTGGTACTCGTTGATATAGATCTCTTCCTGCTTCAGACTGCGGAACCAACGCTCCACCATGATATTGTCGGCCCAGCGCTTCCTTCCGTCCATGCTCTGTGTAATTCTTTGTTTATGCAGCGCCAAAGGAACGTGACGATTTGTGCTCTTGTACAGGTCTGCTTTGGGCTGAACGTCGTTTCGCTGGTACCGGCAGTAACGCCGTTTTTTGCTGCCCACAGAATTGCTTTGTAATTGACATACATAACCCGCTATGATATACTATTTTTGTGGCGATCGGATTCTGGGAAACCTGGGACACAGTTCCGGGGGAGCCTGCGCCTGCAGCCACAATAAGAAGGTTGATCTGCTCGCGTTTCGGACGTATGTGCTGAGGGCTTTGTATTCAGCGGAGTTCGGCAGCCTTCCTTAAGATATAAGATAATTGTGTCCGGATTCTGTCCGGTTTCCCTTGTGGAAGACCAGCTATCTTCTTTTGTAGCTGTGGCATGATAAAACCGACGGGGCCGATGCCCCCGATGAAACTTGCGATGTCCTTGCCGATGAAAGCAAATTCAAGGCGGAGGCCTACGTCCGCTTTGCCCGCTTTGAGGAGGCCACCATCATCACGAACCGGGAGCCGGAGGGCGAGCTGAAAAACCAGGAGAATCTCGTGATCGTATAACCCCATTGATACAGAGTTTTTGCAAGGAGGAGACAGCAAGATGATCTATACCGTGACCTTTAACCCCGCCATCGACTATGTGGTCCACTTTGATCAGCTCCGCCCCGGAGAGATCAACCGCAACGAAGCCGAGGAGTTCCAATTCGGCGGCAAGGGCATCAACGTGTCCAACGTCCTGCGGACCCTGGGCTTTGACACCGTGGCCCTGGGCTTCGTCGCCGGCTTCATCGGCGAGGGCTTTGAGAAGGGCCTGGCTGAAATGGGCCTCAAAGCCGACCTGATCCACGTGAAGGAGGGCATGACCCGCATCAACGTCAAGGTCAAGGCCGCCGAGGAGACCGAGATCAACGGCATCGGCCCCGTTATCACCGAGGCCGATATGGAAAAGCTCTATGAAAAGCTGGACGCCATCGGACCGGAAGACCTGCTGGTCCTCTCCGGCTCCATCCCCAAGTGCCTGCCCGGCGACACCTATGAGCGCATCATGGCCCGGCTGGAGGGCCGGGGCATTCCCATCGCGGTGGACGCCACCAAGGACCTGTTGGTGAACGTGCTGAAATACCATCCCTTCCTGATCAAGCCCAACAACCATGAGCTGGGGGAGATCTTCGGCAGGGTGCTGAAGACCGACGAGGAGATCGCGGACTGCGCCCGGAAGCTCCAGGATATGGGCGGCCGGAACATCCTGGTGTCCATGGCGGGGGACGGTGCGCTGCTGCTGGACGAGAACGGCCAGGTCCACCGGATCGGCTGCCCCAAGGGGAAGGTGCTGAACTCCGTGGGCGCGGGCGACTCCATGGTGGCCGGCTTCCTGGCGGGCTGGCTGGGGAAGGGCGACTACGACTATGCCCTGAAGCTGGGCACCGCCACCGGCTCCGCCACGGCCTTTTCCATCGGCCTGGCGGAAAAGCCCCTGATCGACCAGCTGCTGGCAACCCTGTAGCGCCGGCAATCTGCCGGCCTGTTTCCCGCCGTAGGGGCCGATGCCCACATCGGCCCTCTGTACCCCGTGCCCCGATTCCGTACACATTATGCTTCCGCATAATCTGTAATAATTCACGAAAGGAGAGAACCAATGAGACTCATCGAACTGTTTTCCAGGCAGGCGACCGCAGTCAACGTGAAGGCTGCCAACAAGGCCCAGGTCATCGACAAGCTGGTCGATCTCCAGGTCACCCACGGCAACATCACCGACAAGGCCGCCTACAAGAAGGCGATCTACGCCCGCGAGGAGGAATTCTCCACCTACGTCGGAAACGGCATCGTCGTTCCCCACGCCAAGACCGAAGTGGTCACCCGGCCCAGCCTGGCTCTCGTGCGCACCGCCGAGCCCATCCTGTACAATGAGGACGACGACGACAAGTCCGACCTCTTCGTCATGATCGCGGCCCCCATGAACGGCAGCCTCCACGTGGACATTCTGGCCCGCATGATGACCCTGCTGGCCGACGAAGACTTTGTGGAGAAGCTCCGCAAGGCCGGCTCCGAGGAGGAGCTGCTGGCCCTCATCGACCAGGCCGAGCAGGCCAACTTCGGCAACAAGAGCTTCACCGAGGAGAAGATCGGCGCGTCGGGCTACAAGGTCCTGGCCGTCACCGCCTGCCCCACCGGCATCGCCCACACCTACATGGCCGCCGAGAACCTGCAGAAGGCCGGCCTGAACATGGGCATCCCCATCAAGGTGGAGACCAACGGCTCCGACGGCGCCAAGAACGTCCTGACCAAGGAAGAGATCGCCGCCTGTGACGGTATTATCATCGCCGCGGACAAGAACGTGGAGATGGACCGCTTCGACGGCAAGCCGGTGGTCATCACCCGCGTGGCCGACGGCATCCACAAGCCCGAGGAGCTGATCAAGAAGGTCACCGAGGGCAAGGCCCCCGTCTTCCACTCCAAGAACGCCGGCGGCGAGACCGCTGCCAAGCAGAGCGTGGGCGGCGCCTTCTACAAGCACCTGATGAACGGCGTTTCCCACATGCTGCCCTTCGTGGTGGGCGGCGGCATTCTGATCGCCCTGGCCTTCCTGCTGGATGACTACTCCATCAACCCCTCCAACTTCGGCTCCAACACCTCCGTGGCCAAGTTCTTCAAGGACGTGGGCGGCGTGGCCTTCGGCTTCATGCTTCCCATCCTGGCCGGCTTCATCGCCATGTCCATCGCGGACCGTCCGGGTCTGGTGGTCGGCTTCGTGGGCGGCGCGCTGGCTGCCTCCGGCGACTCCTTCTCCAGCCTGCTGG
>JAFYAB010000130.1 GCA_017540945.1 Oscillospiraceae bacterium
ATGGCAGGCCGGCATGCCTGCCGGCGGCCTGACTTTCTGATTGCGCAGAAAGTCAGCAAAGACGCACCGGGGAGAGGGAAGATTCCGAATCTCTCCCCTCTCCCCGGTCCCCTCTCCCCATTCAAACGGCCAAAAGGGGTCGTCCCCCTTTTGGATATCCCCGAGATACCACCAACGCTTGCAGGATTGTTCGTTCCGTGATCCCGGCCTGCGTTTTACGGATCGTTTGCCTTTCCTGTACAGAACAGCACCAAGGCTGTCTTTTTCATCGTTCAAAAGGCAATTTGAATGATATCACAATTCTCAATTCTCAATTCTCACTTCTCAATTCTCAATTGCTCCGTGCGGGGCAGACGTGGCGTGCTCTGCGGGGCCTGTGGAAGGCCCCGGTGGATCAGGGGCGCCGCATCTCGCAGTCGAAGAGGTACGCCGTGTGGGGCATGGCGGTCAGGGCGACGGATTTGCCGTCCTCTCCGGGCCGCCAGGTCATGGCCGTGCCGAAGAGATCCCGTTCCCCCGCCGGGGCCGCCGCGCCCAGGGCGGCCAGGGGAAGCCGGAGCTCGCGGGCCCTGTCTTCGGTCGACACCACAGCGACGAGGGCCTCGTCCGCGGTGAAGCGGGCCAGGGCGACGATCCCGCCCTCGGCGCAGAGGAACTTCATACCGCCCCGGCGCAGGGCCTCCCGCCGCCGCTTCAGGGCGATCAGCCCCTGATAGAAGCGGAAGCGCTCCCCCGCCTCGAAATCCGTGTCCCAGGGCATGGGCCAGCGGCAGCCCTCGTTGCCGTCCGGCTCCCCGCCGATCCCGGCCTCGTCGCCGTAGTAGACGGAGGGGGCGCCCATCAGCAGAAATTGCAGCATCACCGCGCCCCGGTACTCCCCGGGATCCACGGCGGGGTCGTTGTGAAGGCGGCCGATGTCGTGGGAGCCCAGGAGGTTGAACTGGTTCTCCCAGAGGGCGAAGGGCAGCTTCGCCAGATACTGCATCACCCGGTCCTCCAGCTCCGGAGCGGTGATGCGGCTGCGGACCCGGGCCAGGGCGGGATTCCGCCTCAGGAAGAAATCCCCCTGGCCCACGAACTGCCGGAGGGGACGGCCGCAGCCCCAGTAGTTCATGGGGGAATCCCACTCGTCGCCCCGGAGGTACTCGCTGCAGTCCCCCCAGTCCTCCGCCAGGATGTAGGCCTGGGGATTCTCGGCCTTGATGCTCCGCCGGATCTGGGGCCAGAGCTCATGGGCCAGCTGGATCTCGTCGTTCCGGGCGAAGACGTCCGCCACGTCGAAGCGCCAGCCGTCGATGGAATAGGGGGGCTTCAGCCACTTTTTCAGCACCGAATCCTCCGCCCGGTAGATCACGTCCCGCAGGGATTCGGAGCGATAGTTCAGCACCGGCAGACCCTCGATGCCCCACCAGCCCTTGTAGCTCCCGTCGGGCCCGAAGAAGTACCAGTCCCGCTCCGGGGCCGCGGGGTTGTGATAGGCGCCCACGCTTTTGTCGAACCAGAGGCAGTCCCGGTTGAACCAGCGGTGGGCGGAGCCGGTGTGGTTGATGGAGATGTCCAGGATCAGCTTCATGCCCGCCTCGTGAAGATCCGCCGAGAGCCGGGCCAGGGCCTCGTCCCCGCCGAAGTGGGGATCCACGTGGAAGTAGTCCACACAGTCGTATTTGTGGACCGAGGGCGCCCGGAAGATGGGGTTCAGATAGAGGGCCGTGACCCCCAGCCCTTGCAGATAGGGGATCTTCCGGCGGATGCCCTCCAGGTCGCCCCCGTAGAAGTCCAGGCAGCGGCCCTCCTCATAGGACAGGACCCGGTCCGTCCAGGCCCGGCGCAGGGTCGGATGGCCGTCCACGGCGTATTCCCCCTCCCGGACGTCGTTGGCGGGGTCTCCGTTGCAGAAGCGCTCCGGGAAGATCTGGTAGAAGACCGCCTCCTTCACCCAGGCGGGCTGGACATAGTCCGCCAGCAGCCGGAAATCCCAGCTCCGCCCGGGCAGGCAGCTGCTGATCCCCCGCTGGGTATAGAAATAGTGCTCCCCGCCGCTGACCAGGCAGAACTGGTAGCAGACCCGGGGCTCGTTGATCCGCAGCTCCGTCTCATAATAGCGCAGGCCCCGGCGGACCGGGCCGGGCTCCATGGCCCGCAGGGTCTCGGCCCCGTTGGGAAAGCTGCGCAGCAGCACCGCGTCCACCGGGGCGTCGGCGGCGCAGCGGAGCCGCAGCGTCACGGTCTGCCCCAGCCGCGGGGCGGGGGCGGAGACAAAATCCAGAGTGCCGTCGGAATAGACGCTCTCCAGCCAGGCTTCCATGGGCGCACCTCCATTGTTCAGGGATTAGGGATTCAGGATTCAGGACTATTTTCATCATACCACAGGGTTTTTCGCGGCGCAAGATTGAATTCGATTTGCGGACGTGATATAATAATTTGATACGATCATACAACAAGCTGCGAAAGGGCGGGTGCGGTCATGGCTTACATCGAAATGAAGGGCGTGACCCGGGTCTATGAGACCGGGGACGTGAAGATCCACGCGCTGAACGGGGTGGATCTGCAGATCGAGCAGGGGGAGCTGGCCATCATCGTGGGACCCAGCGGCGCCGGCAAGACCACCCTGCTGAACCTGCTGGGGGGCATGGACGTGGCCTCCTCCGGCTCCATCCGGGTGGACGGCCGGGAGATCGTGGGCCTCCGGGGCCGGGAGCTGACCCGCTACCGCCGCCTGGACATCGGCTTCGTCTTTCAGTTCTACAACCTGGTGGGCAATCTCACCGCCCTGGAAAACGTGGAGCTGGCGGGGCAGATCTGCCCCAATCCCATACCCGCGGCGGAGGCCCTGGAGAAGGTGGGCCTGGGAGAGCGGATGCAGAACTTCCCCGCCCAGCTCTCCGGCGGCGAGCAGCAGCGGGTGGCCATCGCCCGGGCCCTGGCCAAGCGGCCCAAGCTCCTGCTCTGCGACGAGCCCACCGGCGCGCTGGACTACGCCACCGGCAAGGAGGTGCTTCGGCTGCTGCAGGACAGCTGCCGTCGGGACGGTATGACCGTCGTGATCATCACCCACAACTCCGCCCTGATGCCCATGGGGGACCGGGTCGTCCGGATCCGCAGCGGCCGGGTGCTGGAGAGCTGGGTCAACCGGAAACCCACGGATATTGAAAGGATCGAATGGTAGTGAACAAGAGCCTGCGCACAGATCTGGCGCGGGAGATCCGGCGGTCCCTGCCCCGCTTTCTGTCCATTCTGCTGATGGTGGCCCTGGGCGTCATGTTCCTGGTGGGCCTCCGCTCCGCCGCCCCCGATATGCGGATCACGGCGGACGACTACTTTGACCGGCGGCAGATGTTCGACCTTCAGCTCTTCTCCACCCTGGGCCTCACGGACGGGGATCTGGAGGCCCTTCGGGGGCTGGAGGGCGTGGAGGCAGCGGCGGGCGGCAGGGTCCTGGACGGCACCCTGACGCTGGGCAACGTACAGAAGGTGGTCAAGCTCCACAGCCTGACCCCCGGCTTTGCCACGCCCATTTTGAAGGAGGGCCGGTTGCCGGAGCGGGCGGGCGAGTGCGCCCTGGACCCCCGGCTGACGGGCTCCGTCCCGGCCAGGCCGGGCAGCCGGATCCAGCTGGCGATCCCCGGCGACCAGGGCCTGGTCTGCGAGGAATACACCGTGGTGGGGCTGGCGGAGAGCCCCCTCTATATCTCCATCGACCGGGGCACCTCCACCCTGGGGGACGGCTCCGTGGCGGGCTTCGTCCTGCTGACGGCGGACAGCTTCGACATGGACGCCTGGACCGTGGCCTATCTCCGGGCCGAGGGGGCCGCGGCCCTGGACGCCTACGGGCCGGAATACGAGGCGCTGACCGACGCCCTCCGCGCCCGGGCGGAGCCCCTGCTGAAGACCCGGGCCGCGGAGCGCTACGACTTCCTGCGGGAGGACGGGGCCCGGCAGCTGCAAGAGGGCCGGGAGGCCCTGGAGACGGGCCAGGCCGAGGCCAGGGCCCGGCTGGTGGAGGCCGAGGCCCGGCTGGCCGAAGGCCGGGCAAAGCTGGACGCGGGCTGGGCGGAGCTGGAGCAGGGCAAGGCCGACTATGAGACCGGCCTGCGGGAGGGCCGGGAGGCCCTGGACGCCGCCAAGGCCCGGCTGGAGCAGGGCCGGCAGGAGCTGGCCTCCGCCGCCGTCCGGCTCTCCGCGGCCCGGGGCGGTCTGGCCATGCTGCGGCAGATGGCGGCGGAGAACAACGCCAACGCCCGGCAGAACACCCGGCAGGCAGAGCAGCGCCTCTCCCAGAAGCAGGCGGCGATCCCCGCCCTGGAGGAGCGGGCGGCCGCCGCCCACCGGGAGGCCGAGGACTACGAGGAGGCCTGGCGGAAGAACGCGGCGGCGGCCCTGCTGCCCGGCCAGGAGCCGGACCCGGACTACACCCTGGAGGGGCTGGCGAGCCTGCTGTTCCGGGCCTCCCTGGAGGACGCCCTGCTGGACGCCGCCCGCCGGGATCTGGACCAGGCGAAAACGGCCTATGCCGAGGCAAAGGCCGCCCAGAGCCGCAGCGAGCGGGAAAACGCCGCCAAGCTCGCCGACGCCCAGGCCCAGCTGGCCGCGGGCGAGGCCGCCTATCAGGCGGGCCAGGCGCAGCTGGAGGCCGGCCGGGAGGCCCTGCGTCAGGGAGAGGCGGACTATGAGACCCAAAGCGCCGAGGGCGCCCGGGCTCTGGAGGAGGGCGAGGCGGAGCTCCGGCGCCGGGAGGCGGAATACGCCGAAGGGCTGGAGGCCCTGGAGACCGGAAGGCAGGAGGCCGAGACCGCCCTGGCCGAGGGCCGGGACAAGCTGGACCGGGCCGCCCGGCAGCTTCGGGAGCTCCGCCCCGCGGAGAGCTACGTGCTGGACCGCCACAGCAACTACGGCTTTGTCAGCTACGACCAGAACGCGGAGCGCATGGCCAAGCTGGCGGCCATGTTCCCCCTGATCTTCTATCTGGTGTCGGCCCTGGTCTGCCTCACCACCATGACCCGCATGGTGGAGGAGGAGCGGACCCAGATCGGCGCCGTCAAGTCCCTGGGCTACGGCACCGGCGCCATCGCCGCCAAGTACCTGCTCTACGGGGCCCTGGCCGCGGCCATCGGCGCTCTGCTGGGGACCATCGTGGGCACCACCCTGATCCCCTGGGTCATTTTCAGCTCCTACGCCATCATGTACAATCTGCCGAAGCTCTGTCTGCGGGTCCACTGGGGGCTCTGCCTGGGGGCCGCCGGCGCGGGCCTGGCCCTGACCCTGGGGGCCACCGCCTGGGCCATGGGGGCCACCGCCCGCCAGACCCCGGCGGCCCTGCTGCGGCCCAAGGCCCCCAAGCCCGGCAAGCGCATCCTGCTGGAGCGCTTCGGCCCCCTCTGGCGGCGGCTGAGCTTCTCCATGAAGGTCTCCGCCCGGAACCTCTTCCGCTACAAGAAGCGGCTCTTTATGACCGTGATCGGCGTGGCGGGCTGCACGGCCCTGCTGATCGCCGGTCTGGGGCTCCACAGCAGCATTTTCGACATCCTGGACGTCCAGTTCTTCGAGCTCTACCGCTACGACGTCCAGCTGAGCCTGGACCCCGCCTCCCAGGGGGCGGCGGAGCGGGTGGAGGCGCTGCTGGCCCGGCGGCCGGAGCTGGACGGCTGGACCAGCCTTTACAGCCGCTCCGTCCGCTTCTCCGCCGGGAACGAGTCCGTGGAGGGCTATGTGAGCGTCACGGACGACCCGGAGGGCCTGGCCCGGCAGATCCTGCTGCGGGACATGGACAGCAAGGCCCCGGTGCAGCTGCCCGAGTCCGGGGCCCTGATCGACCTCAAGCTGGCGGAGCTGCTGGAGCTGTCGCCCGGGGATTCGCTGGACGTGGACATCGGCCGCCCCGTCAGCCTGCGGGTGGAGGCCGTGCGGGAGCACTACGTCTACCACTACGCCCTTATGACCCGGGAAAGCTACGCCGCCGCCACCGGCGAGCGCCCGGCGGACAACGAGTATCTGATCTCCCTGGCGGAGCCCGACGAGGCGCTCGCCTCCGCCCTGTGCCGGGATCTGATGCGCATCGAGGGGGTCCAGAACGTCACCAACAAGACCGCCATGGCCGGCAGCTTCCGCAAGACCCTGGAGGTGGTGAACGCCGCGGTGATGATTATCGTCCTCTCGGCGGCGGCCCTGGCCTTCGTGGTGCTCTACAATCTGACCAACATCAACGTGACCGAGCGGATCCGGGAGCTGGCCACCATCAAGGTCCTGGGCTTCTACGACCCGGAGCTCGCCATGTACATCTACCGGGAGAACCTGGTCCTCACGGTCCTGGGGGTCCTTCTGGGCCAGCCCGCGGGCAAGCTGCTCTGCGGCTTTCTGATCCGCACCATCGAGATGGACATCGTGATGTTCGGCCGGGATCCCAAGACGGAGAACTACCTGCTCTCGGTGCTTTTGAGCTTCTGCTTCGCCGCCCTGGTGAACCTGATGATGTATTTCCGCCTGAAGAAAATCGACATGGTGCAGGCCCTGAAATCCGTGGAATGAGCGCATCCGCCTGTTTTGTGGGTTTTGGCGAAATTATTTTGGTAAAAATGTTGAAAATCACGAAAGTTTTTTGTAAATGAGAAAAAAGCTTTACTTTTTATCGTAAAGTGCTACAATAAAAAGGAAGAATACAAGGGAGGGTTTGAGCTATGGACGCGCTGGATCTGAAGATCCTCGGCTGCCTCAAGAAGAACGCCCGCGCAAACGCCACTGAGATCGGCTCCCGCATCAATCTGTCCACCTCCGCCGTCATCGAACGCATCCGCAAGATGGAAACCTCCGGCCTGATCCGCCAGTACACCCTGCTGCTGGATCCCCGGCAGGAGGCCTCCCTGGCCGCCTTCATCAACATCCGGCTGGAGCACCCCAAGTTCTACGAGGGCTTCGTGGAGGCCGTCAAGGCCCACGGCTCCGTCTCCGAGTGCTACTACGTTGCCGGCGAGTTCGACTTCATCCTCAAGGCGGTGATCACCGGGGAGCAGACCCTGGAGCGGGTGCTCAACGACGTGAAATCCATCCCCGGCGTCTCCCTGACCCGGACCAGCGTGGTGCTCTCCACCAACAAGCGGGAAATCTGCACCCTGCCCGCGGAGGAGTAACGCGCTGTCATGCTTCGTAGTCTTCCCGCACAGGCGGGTGGCAATATTACATTTCAATTATGAAAGGATCTGTTCTTATGGTGATCGGTATTCCCAGAGAGATTATGCACGACGAGGGCCGCGTGTCCGCCACCCCCGAAACCGTCAAGAAGATGAAGGCCGACGGCTTTGAAGTCCTGGTCGAGAAGAACGCCGGCGCCGGCGCCTTCTTTGCCGACGCGGAGTACGCCGCCGCCGGCGCCGAGATCGTGGCCGACGTCGCCGAGCTCTACCGGCGCGCCGACATCGTTCTGAAGGTCAAGGAGCCCCTGTTCAACGAAGAGAAGGGCCTGCACGAGATCGACATGATGCATGCGGGTCAGTACCTCATCACCTTCATCCACCCCGCCTCCCCCGTCAACCACGAGATGGTCAGAAAGATGGCCGCCAAGGGCATCATCGGCCTGACCCTGGACGGCGTGCCCCGCATCTCCCGGGCCCAGAACATGGACGCGCTGACCTCCATGTCCACCTGCGCCGGCTACAAGGGCATCCTGATCGCCGCCAACGACCTGACCAAGTTCATGCCCCAGATCTTCTGCGCCGTGGGCATGATCAAGCCCATCAACGCCCTGGTCATCGGCACCGGCGTGGCCGGCCTGCAGGCCCTGGCCACCGCCAAGCGTCTGGGCGCCGTCACCTACGCCGCCGATATCCGTCCCGCCGCCGCCGAGCAGGCCAAGAGCCTGGGCGCCAGGATCGTGGAGCTGGGCGTCCCCGCCGAGAAGGCCATGGGCGAGGGCGGCTATGCCCTGGCTCTGGACGAGCAGACCCTGGAGGGCGAGCGCAAAGTCCTGGCCGACGTGGTCAAGGATATGGACATCATCTTCTGCTCCGCTCTGGTTCCCTCCAAGCTGGCTCCCGTCATCCTCACCGAGGAGATGGTCAAGTCCATGAAGCCCGGCTCTGTCATCGTGGACATCTCCATCGACCAGGGCGGCAACTGCGCGCTGACCGTCCCCGGCGAGACCGCCAAGAAGTACGGCGTCACCATCGAGGGCATCAAGAACATCCCCGGCATGCTGCCCACCTCCTCCACCTGGATGTTCGCCCAGAACATCTACAACCTGGTCAAGTACCTGAACAAGACCGGCGAGTTCAAGCTGGACCGCAATGACGACATCGTCAAGGGCATCCTCACCACCATCGGCGGCGAGATCGTCCACCAGGGCGCGCTGGACGCCATGAAGAGAGTCCACTGATTCACAACAACAGAGCGGGAAAGGGGTCAATTCGATTGGCCCCTTTCCTTGCAAAATGACTGATTTACCAACGAAGGGAGAACCTGCCATGCCTCAATGGGCTCTGATCCTCATTTTCCTGGCTGCCAGCGTCGTGGGCTATCTGATCATCCGTCAGGTGCCGACCCTGCTGCACACCCCCCTGATGTCCGGCATGAACGCCCTGTCCGGCATCACCGTCCTGGGCGCCCTCACCGTCACCGCCGTGGCTCTGAAGCCCGTCAGCAGCGTGCTGAGCGTGATCGTGGGCTTCCTGGCCATCGTCATGGCCATGGTGAACGTGGCCGGGGGCTTCGGCATCACCGGCCGCATGCTCCGCATGTTCAAAACGAAGAAAACCGAGCGGGAGGAGGGCTGAGCCATGGCAGTACAGATCAACTCCACCGCTTACCTGGTCATCACCGCCCTCATGGTCCTGGGCGTGCTGATCGGCATCAGCATGATGAGCAAGGTCAAAACCGCCCGCTGGGGCAACGCGCTCTCCGCCCTCTGCTCCGTGATCGCCATTCTGGTGACCATGAATCAGAACGCCATTCTGGACGCCCCCGTGATCTGGATCGCCATCGCCGTGGGCGCCGTTCTGAGCCTGATCTGCGCGGCCAAGGTCAAGATGATCCAGATGCCCCAGGTGGTGGCCTTCCTGAACGGCCTGGGCGGTATTTCCTCCGCGCTGGTGGCCATCCTCTCCGTGATCCAGGCCCGGGACAGCTTCTCCAAATACGTGGCCGTGCTGGCCCTGGTGATCGGCTTCGTGACCTTCACCGGCTCCATGGTGGCCGCGGGCAAGCTGGCCAAGCTTCTGCCCCAGAAGCCCGTGATCTGGAAGAACCACTCCCTGATCGTCAACGCCACGCTGATCGCCACGGTGATTGCCGGCGTCCTGGGAGTGATCCTGGACAGCACCCTCCTCTACGTCCTCACCGCGGCTCTGGCCTGCTTCTTCGGGGTGGCCTTCTCCGTCCGGGTGGGCGGCGCGGATATGCCCATCACCATTTCCCTGCTGAACTCCCTGTCCGGCGTGGCCGGCGGCATCGCGGGCATCGCCGTGGGAGATCTGATGCTGGTGGCCGTGGGCGGCATCGTGGGCGCCTCCGGCCTGCTGCTGACCCAGGTGATGTGCCGGGCCATGAACCGGAAGCTCAGCGCCATCCTGCTGGGCGGCACCGCCAAGCCCGCCCCCAAAGCCCCCGCAGCTCCGAAGGCCCCCGCGGCGCCGAAGACTCCCGCAGGGGCCGCCGCTCCCGTAGGGGCCGACGCCCACATCGGCCCGACCGCCGCCGCTCCCGCAGGGGCCGACGCCCACATCGGCCCGACCGCCGCCGCTCCCGTAGGGGCCGATGCCCACATCGGCCCTGCCCCCGACGCCCCCAAACCCGCCGTCACCCCCGGCGCGATCCTGGCCTCCGCGAAAAAGGTCATGATCGTCCCCGGCTACGGCATGGCCCTGGCCCAGGCCCAGCGCCTGGTGAAGCAGCTGGCCGACAAACTGGAAGCCAAGGGCTGCGAGGTCAAGTTTGCCATCCATCCCGTGGCGGGCCGCATGCCCGGCCATATGAACGTGCTGCTCTGCGAGGTGGACGTCCCCTACGACCAGCTCTATGAGATGGACGCGGTGAACGACGAGTTCAAGGACTGCGACGCCGCCGTCATCATCGGCGCCTCCGAC
>JAFYAB010000131.1 GCA_017540945.1 Oscillospiraceae bacterium
CTTGTTCCGGCAAGAAAGGGAGGAAAGAACCGGCCAGGGAAGAGCCGTCCGGTGGACGGCGAGATTTTTTCGTCATTTGCGAAGCTGTGCTTCGGAAATGACAACCTTAAGCAAGCGAAGATTCCGAATCTCTCCCCCCGCCCTGGACCTGAATAAAGGATGCCAGTTCCACGGCATAGCCGCGCAACTGGCGATAAAACTCTCGCAGCCCACCGGGTTGCTCTGCCCCTCATTCAAACGGCCAAAAGGGGTCGTCCCCCTTTTGGATAACCCCGAGATACCGCCAACGCTGGCAGGGCCGCTCGTTTCGTGATCCCGGCTTGCTTTTTACGGATCGTTTTCCCATCTCTGTACGGAACAGCACCAAGGTTTTCTTTTCATCGTTCAAATGGCAATTTGAACGATACCACAATTCTCAATTCTTACTTCTCAATTCTCAATTGCTCCGTGCGCCACCCTTCCGCCGCCTCCGCAGCGCGGGCAATCGGCCTGCCAATTCCCGCAGGAGACGCGCTTCCCCGCCTGGAGGGGAGAGCGTCCCGGCAGTCGGAACGCATACAATTTGAAGAATGTCAATCCAGCCCGGTTTCGGAAACGGACCGGGCTGGATCCTTTTGTATCCCGGCGCGGTTGCATTTTCCGCGCAGCTGTGATATAATCACCCAAAAGACCGAAAGGGAGGCGAGCCCATGCGCCGTTTCAGCACCACAGCGGAGGAGCTGAGCAATATCCGTGACACGCTCCACGGTCTGCCCCTGCGGACCATCCTGATCGCCCTTGCCATGCTGGTGGGCAGCATTGTGGCGGTGCATCTGATCATGCTGGTGGTGGACCGACTGCTGAAAAAGACCAAGCTGGACAGCAGCGTCCATCGCTTTATCAAGGCGCTGCTGCGTGTCGTCCTGTATTTTGCATCCATCCTGATCATTGCCTCCTATCTGGGGATCGACGTGACCTCTCTGGTGGCCCTGCTGAGCGTGGTCTCCCTGGCGGTGACCCTGTCGGTGCAGAACGCCCTGTCCAACGTGGCGGGCGGCGTGATGGTCATGGGCACCAAGCCCTTCAAGCAGGGGGATTACGTTTCTGTGGACGGGCTGGAGGGAACGGTCGAGGAGATCGGCGTGGTCTACACCAAGCTCCATACCATCGACAACCGGGCCGTGCTGATCCCCAACTCCAAGGTGGCCGCCGCTACCATCGAGAATTTCTCCGTTCTGGGCAAGCGCCGCCTGGGGCTGACGGTCTCCGCGGCCTATACCTCGGAGCCCGAGCGGGTCATGGAGGCCCTGCATAAGGCCGTGGACCGCTGCCAGCCCCTGTCCGGGGAGCCCGTGGTGGTGGAGATCCAGGACTTCGGCGAATCCGCCATCGCCTACGATGTGGCCCTGTGGATCCCGGCCTCCGAGTTCCTGAAACGACGCTGGGCCATGCGCCGCTATATCTGGGAGGAATTCCGGGCCGCCGGCGTGGAGATGACCTACCCCCATCTGAACGTCCACGTGGATACCAAAGATCGACGTACCGAACAATAAAACCGAGGCCCCGATCCCGAAGATCGAGTGTTGACGAAATGAGCAAACAATGGATGCGGCTGGACAACGCCGCGCTGATTTTTCCCGCCATCCGTCGGCGGCGCTGGGTGAACGCCTTCCGGGTCTCGGCCACTCTGACCGAGCCTGTGGACCCGGCTGTCCTGCAGCAGGCGGTGACGGAGCTGATGCCCCGCTTTCCCTCCATGTATGTGCGGCTGCGGACCGGCCTCTTCTGGTACTATCTGGAGGAGCTGCCCGCCCCGCCTACGGTCCGGGAGGACTACGCCTACCCCCTGACGCTGATGCAGGAGAAGGAGCTCCATACCTGCTGCCTCCGGGTCATGTACTTCCGGGACCGGATCGCGGTGGAATTCTTCCATTCCCTTACCGACGGCACCGGCGGCATGGTCTATCTGAAGACCCTCACGGCCCGTTATCTCTCCCTGCGCTACGGCCTGGAGATCCCGGCGGAGGAGGGAGTCCTGGACTGGCGGGAGGCGCCAAAGGCCGAGGAGCTGGAGGACAGCTTCTTCCGCCACAGCAACGGCGTGACCCTCAACGACCATGAGCCCAACGCCCTGCGGCTGAAAGGGACTTATGAGCCGGATTTCCTCCATCTGACCACCGGCGTGATCCCTACGCCGGATCTGCTGGAGGCGGCCCACCGGCACGGCGCCACGGTGACGGTTTTCCTGGCCGCTGTGATGGAGGAGACCATCCTCCGCTGGCAGGCGGAGAGCTGTCCCGATCGGCGGAAGCGCAAGCCCGTGAAGGTTACGGTGCCCATCAATCTCCGGCGGCTCTATGGCAGCAGGACCCTCCGCAATTTCGTGCTGACGCTGAATCCCGGCGTGGATCCCCGGATGGGGGACTACAGCCTGGAGGAACTCTGCCGCCGCATGGCGGCTCAGCTGGCTGCCGAAGGCACGCCCCAGCAGATGGCGGGGCGCATCGCCGCCAACGTCAATCCCCAGCAGATGGCCCTGATCCGGGCCGTTCCCCTGCCCATCAAGAACCTGATCATGGGGATCATCTATTCCCGGCGGGGCGAGAGCAAGGGCTGCATCAACCTGTCCAATCTGGGGCCCGTCCGCCTGCCCGCGGCCATGGAGTCCTGGGTGCGCCGCATGGAGTTCATCATCGGCACCCAGCGGAGCTACCCCAACAACTGCTCCGTCGCCAGCTTTGGCGGCGAGACCTGTATCAACATGATCCGCAACATCCGCGAGTCGGAGCTGGAACGCCGCTTCTTTTCCCGCCTCGTGGAGTTGGGCGTACCTGTTTTGATTGAGAGCAATACGCCGTAGGGACGCGCATCGGGCGCCCGCCGACGATTGTGTGCAAAAGGAGCATATATCATGTACTGTGTCAAATGCGGCGTTCGGCTGCCGGAGGGAAGAGAAAGCTGCCCCCTCTGCCGGACGCCGGTGTGGAACCCGGAGGGGGCTGCGGCCAAGCCGTCCTTCTCCGACCAATATCCCGCCCCGCTGAAGAGCCGACGCTATCCCATCCTGGCGTTCCTGACCGCTCTGCTGGCGGCGATCAGCCTGTCCGCTCTGATCTACTGCCTGACGAAGCTTCACGGCGTCTATTGGTCCGGCTATGTGATGCTGGGCTGCGCCCTGGTCTATTTCACCGCGATTTTTCCCTTCTGGTTTGAGAAGCGGGAGCCGCTGATCTTCGTTCCCGTCGCCTTCGCTCTGAGCTGCGGTTATCTGCTCTATATCTGCCTGAAGACCGGCGGGCGCTGGTTTCTGCCCTTCGCTTTCCCGGTGACGATGCTGGCGGGAGTCATTACAACGGCCAGCGTGGCCCTCTTCCGCTTCGGCAAGCGCCGCCGCCTGCTGAAAACCGGCGTGCTGCTGACGGTGATTGGCTGCTCGGCTATGCTGATCGAGCTCTTCCAGGTCATCAGCTTCGGGGGCGAGATGTTCACCTGGTCCCTTTACCCGGTCTGCGGCTTTTCGATCATCGGCCTGTTTCTGATCCTCTGCGGCCTGATCCCGCCCTGGCGCGCTTACCTGGAGCGCAAGCTGTTCCTGTGACGAGCCTGCCGCGTCTGTTTACAGGGGCGCTGCGTGCAGCGGCGATGGCGCGAAGCGCAGCATGGAAAACCGCCTTGAAAATCTGCTGATTTCAGCAGCTTTTCGAGGCGGTTTCAGTCCCGAAAAAAAGTTGAAAAAGAGCAAAAATAATGCTTGACATTTGTGGGCTTGCGTGCTATTATATCGAAGCGCTCGCGAAAAGGGCCTGAAAAACCCCGGAGAGAGCGCGGTTGTACCTTGAAAATTAAACAACGAGAAACATGAACAAACACCATGTCAAACAAAAATGGTCGATTTGAAATCGGCCATGAAAC
>JAFYAB010000132.1 GCA_017540945.1 Oscillospiraceae bacterium
GTGAAACATTTTCAATCAGCCGGAAAGCCTTCCGGTAGAAAGGAAGCCTATGTTCCTTGCTGATACCTGGACCGATTACGAGGTCCTGGACACCGGCGACGGTGAAAAGCTTGAGCGCTGGGGAGATATCATCCTGCGCCGCCCCGATCCGCAGACCATCTGGCCCAAGACGGACGAGCGCCTCTGGCGAAAAGCGCAGGCGCATTATCACCGCAGCGACCGCGGCGGCGGCGAATGGGAATTTCTGGCAAAGCTGCCGGAACGCTGGACGGTTTCCCACGGGGATCTCCGTTTCTTCGTACGGCCCACCGGCTTCAAGCACACCGGTCTTTTTCCCGAGCAGAGCGCCAACTGGAACTGGATGGCGGAGCGCATTGCCGCTTCCGGACGGAAGGATCTGAAGGTGCTGAATCTTTTCGGCTACACCGGCGGCGCCACCGTGGCCTGCGCCGCGGCCGGCGCGCATGTGACCCATGTGGACGCGGCCAAAGGCATGGTCCAGTGGGCCAAGGAAAACAGGGAGCTTTGCGGCCTGCCGGAAACCTCCTGCCGCTGGATCGTGGAGGACGCCCTGCGCTTTGTGCAGCGGGAGATCCGCCGCGGCAACCGCTATGACGGGATCCTGATGGATCCGCCCAGCTACGGCCGGGGACCCTCCGGCGAGGTCTGGAAGCTGGAGAACGAGCTGTACGGACTGGTGGATACCTGTGCGCAGGCTCTCAGCGAAACGCCCGTTTTCTTCCTCATCAACAGCTACACGACCGGTTTCCAGGCCAGCGTCCTGAGCAATATGCTGGAAAAATGCGTATCCCGCCGCTTCGGCGGCTCGGTGGACAGCGAGGAGCTCTGCCTGCCCGTTACGGCCGGCGGCGTCCTCCCCTGCGGAGCCAGCGGGAGGTGGCAGCGTGGTTAACGTCCTGTATGAGGATAATCATGTGCTGGTCGCCGTCAAACCGCCAAACATGCTCTCCCAGGCGGACAGCACGGGCGACGCGGATATCCTGACGGAGCTGAAGGAGTATATCCGCCGGGAATACAATAAGCCCGGCAATGTCTATCTGGGCCTGGTACACCGGCTGGACCGCCCTGTCGGCGGCCTGATGGTCTTTGCCCGTACCAGCAAGGCCGCTTCCCGCCTCTCCGCCCAGCTGACGGAGCATGAGGTGGGCAGGGAGTATCTCTGCGTCGTGGAAGGCGAAGTACAGGACGAGTTCACCCTCACGGATTATCTGATCAAGGATCCGATCAAAAACCGGGTCGTCATCTGCGAGGCGGATGAAAAAGGCAGCAAACTGGCAATCCTGCACGGGCGCTGCATCGACCGGCGCGAGAATACCGCTCTCTGCGCGATCCGGCTGGAAACCGGCCGCAGCCACCAGATCCGTGTGCAGATGTCGAGTATCGGCGCGCCGCTGTGGGGGGACAACCGCTACGGCAAAGGGATCCCCGGCCAGCAGATCGCCCTGTGGGGCTACAAACTGACCTTCATCCACCCGACGACCCGGAAGCTGATGACCTTCCACGCCATGCCGGACGGCGGGATCTGGAATACCTACGCGGACCTGCTGACCGTACCGGAGGACACGGACCCGCCCCCCGCCCCCGGCGAGCTTCATCTGACGGATGAGGTCGTTCAGACGCTGGAAAACTACAACAGACGAGGTGTTTAATTGAATCCGAATTTCAGCTATGAGGTAAAGCATATCTGCAGGCAGTCCGGCGCCCGGCTGGGGGTGCTTCACACGCCCCACGGCGACATCGAGACGCCCATCTATATGCCCGTCGGCACCTCCGCCGTGGTCAAGGCGATGACCCCGCGGGAGATGGAGGAGATCGGCACGCAGATCCTGCTTTCCAATACCTACCACCTGCACCTGCGCCCCGGCGAAAACCTGATCCGTGAGGCCGGCGGGCTGCACAGCTTTATGGACTGGCACAAACCCATCCTCACGGACAGCGGCGGCTTCCAGGTCTTCTCCCTGGCCGGCATCCGCAAGATCAAAGAGGAGGGTGTGACCTTCCAGAGCCATCTGGACGGCTCAAAGCAGTTCATTTCCCCGGAGGTCTCCATGGACATCCAGGAAGCCCTCGGCTCCGATATCGCCATGGCCTTTGACGTCTGCTCCCCTTATCCCTGCGATTACGATACCGCGAAGATCAATATGGAACGCACGCACCGCTGGGCCGAGCGCTGCAAGGAGCATCACACCCGGCAGGACCAGGCGCTCTTCGGCATCGTGCAGGGCGCTTTCTATAAGGACCTGCGCATTGAAAGCGCCAAAACGCTGCGGGATATGGACTTTATCGGCTACGGCATCGGCGGCCTGAGCGTCGGCGAGCCCAAGCCCGTTATGTATGAAATGTTGGACGAACTGCGGCCCTACATGCCGGAAAACAAGCCCCGCTACCTCATGGGCGTCGGCACTCCGGACTGCTTCATCGAGGGCGTGATCCGCGGCATCGATATGTTTGACTGCGTCCTGGCCACGCGCATCGCCCGCAACGGCACCGTGCTCACGTCCCGCGGCCGGGTGGTGGTCAAGAACGGAAAATACGCGCACGATTTTTCCCCTCTGGACGATCAGTGCGACTGCTACGCCTGCACACATTTCACCCGCGCCTATATCCGTCATCTCTTCAACGCGAAGGAGATCACCGGCGGCAGGCTTGCGTCCATCCATAACCTGCGCTTCCTGATCCATATGATGGAGGAGATCCGGCAGGCCATTGCCGAAGACCGTCTGCTCGACTACCGCAGGGAGTTCTATGAGCGGTACGATCTGACAAAGAATTTTTGATCCGGCGCTCACCGGACAAAAATAGAAATTGTTTGGAGGTTTTGATCATGAAGATTCTGTCTGTAACCGATCCTTCTTTCCAGAACTACGGCCAGATCCTGCCCGGCTACGACGTGGCTGAACTGCTTGCCACGCTGGATAAGGTCTCTCCCCTGCCCGAGGGTGTGGAATACGTTCCCGAACAGCCGGAGCTGATGGCTCTGCCCATCGCCAAAGAACTGGCGGACAACGCCTACGGCGGCATGCCGATCCAGATCGGCTGGTGCAACGGCCACAACACGAAGCTGAATTGCCTGGAATATCACAGGGACAGCGAGCTCAACGTGGGCGTTCAGGATTTCATCCTCCTGCTGGCCAAGCGCGAGGAGCTGGACAACGGCGTGCTGGACACCGAAAAGGTCGTTGCCTTCAGGTGCCCCGCCAACACGCTGATCGAGGTCTATGCCACCACCCTGCACTATGCTCCCTGCAGCGCCGCCGCGGGAGAAGGCTTCAAGGTGATCGTCGTCCTGCCGAAGGGCACGAACGTCGGCAAGCCTGAGATCGCCGTCAAAAATGAAGAGGACAAGACCCTCTGGGCAACCAACAAGTGGCTGCTGGCCCATGCGGATTCCTCCGAAGCCGCCCAGGGCGCGCCTGTCCTGCTCAAAGGCGTCAACACCGATATCGCCGGTCTGATCTGACCGGGCATAAGAATTGCGGCACTGCTTTCGCAGTGCCGCTTTCTTTATCCGATCCCGTACAGGTCTTCGTATTTATCCTTCAGATAGCCGGTATAGAAGCTCGCGTCCAGCGGGCCGCCCATGGCGTTCAGCAGTACCTCCTGCGGCTTTTTCAGACAGCCGTAACGGTGGATTTTGTCTGCCAGCCAGGCTGTGATGGGTCTCAGGTCGCCGCTCTCGGCGATCCCCCATACATCGATATCCTTTTCCATCTGCCGCAGCATCTGCACGCCGTAGGCGCTGCCAAGCGCATAGCTCGGGAAATAGCCGAACCCGGCGCCGGACCAGTGGCTGTCCTGCAGAATGCCATGCCTGTCGTCCGGCACGGTCACGCCCAGATACTTTTTGTACAGCTCGTTCCAGATGCCGGGCAGTTCGCTCACCTTCAGATCCCCGTTGATCATGCCCTTTTCGATCTCGTAGCGGATCATCACATGCAGCGGATAGGTCAGCTCGTCCGCCTCGGTGCGGATCAGGCTCGGCTGGGATTTGTTGATCGCCCGGTACAGCTCCTCGGCGGTCACGCCCTTCGTCTGCTCCGGGAAGACCTCCTGCATCACCTTCAGCAGCGGCTTGCAGAAAGCGCGGCTGCGGCAGATCAGGTTCTCATAGAATCGGCTCTGGCTCTCATGTATGCCCATCGTGCTCCCGCCGGCCAGGCAGGTGAACTGCAGGTCGTCCGCCGAACCCATGTCGTACAGCGCGTGTCCGCCCTCATGGATCACGCTGAACATGCTGCTCAGCGCGTCCTCCTCGTGGTAATGCGTCGTGATGCGCACGTCCCACTTGTTCATTCCGTCCGTGAAGGGATGCTCCGTCTCTCCCAGCGTGCAGCAGTCGGGGTCGATTCCCTCCATCCGCATCACCTTTTCTGAAAAGATCCTCTGCTGCGCGATGGGCCAGGTGTTCTTCAAGAACGGCGGATCGATCGCGGGCTTTTTCGCGATCTCCAGGATCAGGGGCGTCAGGTCCTCCCGGATCTGCTGAAAGAAAGGATCCAGCATGGCCATGCTGGCGCCCTTCTCATATTCGTCCAGCAGCACGTCGTAGAGCTTCTTTTCGCCCTTTCCCTTCCGCTCGGCATACCGTTTCTGATAGTCGATCAGCTTTTCCAGCAGCGGCGCGAACATGGCATAGTCGCTCTTTTCCTTCGCCTCATGCCACACGGTGTTCGCCTCGTTCGTCAGCTCCCGGAAGGCGACATACTCCTCCATGCTCATCACGTGCATGTTGTCATAGTCTTCCTTCATCAGCTCGGCCTGGCGGAAGGTTTTTTCGTCCGTGTTCTCCCTGTTGGCCAGGATCGTTTCCAGGATCTCGGGGTATTCCGGCCCATCAGTCGTTTTGTAATCCAGCTCGCTCAGATATGCCAGCGCCTTTCCGCGCCCCTTCCAGGAGTTCTTCGGCGCCACGGTGTCCCCGTCCACATAAATGACGGACATTGCGTGACGCAGCGCGTACTGCGCTTTCTGTATCTCATTCAGCTTTTCGATCGCAGTTTTCAGTTCCAATGCTTTCACGCTCCTTTTTCCCTGTTATTCTACAATAACAGCATTTTTTTGAAAACCCCAAAAATAATTCTTTACAAATCGCTTCACTTATGATATGATTCCATCTGTTGCGGGGCATTAGCGCAGTTGGTAGCGCACAACACTGGCAGTGTTGGGGTCAGCGGTTCGAATCCGCTATGCTCCACAAAAAAACAGCAGGGCTTCACGCCCTGTTGTTTTTTTGTTCAAAGCAAGGCTGATTCGTAACCGCTGCATCGTAAAAACTGGCAGTGGCAGTGAAGGGGCGCAGAGATGAGCGTCAGCCCGGTGGGCTGTCGCCAAAGGCGAAGCGAATCGGAAGCGTGGTGAGCAAACGAGCGCAGGCACTGCTCCAAGGTGCCTGCGCGACAATTGCGACCCTAACCGAACGAACGAAGTGAGTGAGACCAGCGGTTCGAATCCGCTATGCTCCACCATACACGAGAAATCCGAACCTGAAGCCGATCGGCAAGGGGTTCGGATTTCTTGTATTTGATCTGAAGGAGTATTGCAGCGAAATGATATAGCCTGAAATTACGCGGTTCTATCCTTTCCGAGCCACCCTGCCGAACGACAGCCTTGATCCGCAATCTGAGATTTGTTATA
>JAFYAB010000133.1 GCA_017540945.1 Oscillospiraceae bacterium
GTAAGGCACGTCGTAGACTATGACGTTGATAGGTCGGAGGTGTAAGCACGGCAACGTGTTCAGCTGACCGATACTAATATGCCGAGGGCTTGACCTATAAATGCAGGCTCAAATGACCTTTGATAAAACATAATTGCGAGAAAAGCTGTGTTCAGTTTTCAGGATACGATCCGAAAACAGGATGTAGGGACAAGCATTGCTTGTCCGATCCTGACAGGTTCCATGGCCCTGCAAAAAACATGGAGAGTTGGTATTGATTGGCCTGAGGGTCCACCTGTTCCCATCCCGAACACAGAAGTTAAGCTCAGGTTCGTCGACGATAGTATGCGGGCGACTGCATGTGAAAATAGATAATGCCAACACAAAGAGATCGTCGAAAGACGGTCTCTTTTTTTGCCTAAAACGCCCCACTGGGGCGTTTTTTTACGGCAAAGACGATAGTCTGCCTACATGTGAAAATAGATAATGCCAACACAAAGCTCCATCCGAAAGGGTGGAGCTTTTCTTTTGCTGCAAACAGTCCACCGGACTGTTTGCGGACGCAAAAGGACGATAGTCTGCCTACATGCGAAAAAGATAATGCCAACACAAAAAGAGTCTGCAAGGAATTGCAGGCTCTTTTTTGTGCTGCAGCAAAATGGAACAGACGAAGCCCCGGGGAAATTGTTTCAGACAATTTCCCCGGGGCTTCGAAAAATCCGGGAACCGCTCCGTTCCCGTTATTCCTCCGGCGCGGTCTCCGCTTCCGCTTTTTCCTCCTCTTCGTTCCGCTCGAGGGAGCTGAGGAAGGCCCGCAGATAGCGGAGCAGGAGATGAAGCTCCTGGTCGGGAAGGAAGCGCAGGTCCAGGCCGATGCTGCCGTTGGTGTGGATCAACTCCAAAAGGGTCTTTTTGCGAATGCTGTAGATCAGGAAGAAGACGCCTGCCAGCAGAAGACAGATCGCGGCGTCCAGGATCGGGTTGATGGGAAGCCCCTCGCTGAAGCTCGTCAGCTTGTCCAGCAGCACCAGCGTCGGTCCCAGCAGCAGGAAGAAGAAAGCCAGGGTCAGGAGCACAGGGTTCTTCTGCTTCAGATATTTCAGGCCTTGGAATTCCTGCAGATCCAGTCGAAAATCATGCTTGCGGGTGCTGTAATGGCTGCGGTCCCGGCTGATACGGCATTTCCCCTTGCAGTAGATGGCCCGGTCAGAGAGAACGGCAAAGCATTTGCGCAGCTTTCCGGTTTTCAGGTAGGCCGCCAGCTGGGGCGTGCCCACGGTGCAGAGGTATTTTTCGTCAGGCTCCAGAAAGAGTTCATTCCGGAGCGTCTCTTCTTGGATCGGTTGTGCCATGAAGCGCCTCCTGTATTGTGTTTCATTTTTCATATACTACCACGTTTGGCGGTGGATGTCAACGAATGCGGGAGAAAAATTCACTTTACCCGTTGCCAATCGCGGCTTTTTTCGGTATAATATAGGGAAAGTGTTGAGAAAGGGAACAAAACGATGGGCTATTTCGCGGGCAGCTATGATGTGGCGGTTATTGGCGCGGGGCATGCGGGGATCGAGGCGGGCTTGGCAGCGGCGCGGCTGGGGATGAGGACCGTGGTCTTCACCATCAACCTGGACGCCGTGGGCAATATGCCCTGCAATCCCGCCATCGGCGGCACCGGCAAAGGCCACCTGGTCCGGGAACTGGACGCCCTGGGCGGACAGATGGGCATCGCCGCGGACCACTGCTGCATCCAGTACCGGATGCTGAACCGGGGCAAGGGCCCCGCCGTCCACTCCCTCCGGGCCCAGGCGGACCGCCGCCGCTACCAGGAATACATGAAGCATGTTTTGGAGCTGCAGGCGAACTTGGATCTGAAGCAGGCTGAGATCGTTTCCGTGGAAACGGAGGACGGCGCGGTCACAGGCGTCACGACCCGCCTCGGGGCCGTCTACAAGGCCAGAGCCGTGATCCTGGCCACCGGCACCTTCCTGGACAGCTCCGTCGTCATCGGCGAGACGGTCCTCTCCTCCGGCCCCGACGGGATGCACGCCGCCGTAGGCCTCTCTGACAGCCTCCGGGCCCTGGGCCTGTCCCTGCGCCGCTTCAAGACGGGCACCCCGCCCCGCATCAACGCCCGGTCGGTGGACTTTTCAAAAATGGAAATCCAGCCGGGAGATGAGCAGATCGAGCCGTTCTCTTTTACCACCCCCGTAGGGGCGGCCAGTGGCCGCCAGCCCGAGGCAGACGGCTCCGTCGAGGCAACAGGCGGCAGGCAACAGGAAACAGAGGAAGCCTTCCCCCTGGGGGGAAGGTGCCCCAGTGCGCACACTGGAGCGGATGAGGAGACGTATCGACAGGCGCCGCGCAACCGGACCGTCTGCTGGCTGACCTACACCAACGAAAAAACCCATGAGATCATCCGCAGCAACCTATCCCGCAGCCCCCTCTACGACGGCACCGTGACCGGCGTGGGGCCCCGCTACTGTCCCTCCATCGAGACGAAGATCGTCCGCTTCGCGGACAAGCCCCGGCACCAGCTCTTTGTGGAGCCCACGGGCCTGAACACCGAGGAGCTGTACTTGCAGGGCTTCTCCTCCTCTCTGCCCGAGGACGTTCAGCTGGATATGCTCCACACGATCCCCGGCCTGGAGCGTGCCGAGATGATGCGGCCCGCTTACGCCATCGAATACGACTGCGGGGATCCCACGGAGCTGCTGCCCACCCTGGAGTGCAAGAGGGTTGCGGGCCTCTACGGGGCGGGCCAGTTCAACGGCTCCTCGGGCTACGAGGAGGCCGCGGTCCAGGGCTTTGTGGCGGGAGTCAACGCCGCGTTGAAGCTGAAAGGGGAGGAACCCCTGATCCTCAAGCGCTCCGACGGCTATGTCGGCGCCCTGATCGACGATCTGGTGACGAAGGGCACCGAGGAACCCTACCGGATCATGACCTCCCGCAGCGAATACCGCCTGCTCCACCGCCAGGACAACGCGGATCAGCGCCTCTGTGCCATCGGGCACAGGATCGGTCTGATTTCCGACGAACGCATGGCTGCCGTGGAGGAAAAATACGCCGCCGTGGACCGGGAGATCAGGCGTCTGGAGCATTCCGGCGTCGCGGCCTCGGAGGCCTTGAACGAATTTCTGGCAGCCCACGGCACCGCGCCTGTGGACAGCTCCGCCCGGCTGGCCGACCTGGTCCGCCGCCCGGAGCTGGGCTATGACGACGTCGCCCCCTTCGACCTCGCGCGCCCGGACCTGCCCCCCGCGGTGACGGAGCAGGTGGAAATTCAGCTGAAATACGCCGGCTACATCGCCCGCCAGCAGCGCCAGGTGGAGGATTTCCAGCGGGCCGAATCCCGCCGCCTGCCGCAGGACATCGATTACGCCGCCATACCCGCCTTGAAAGCCGAGGCGAGAGAAAAGCTCGCCCGCATCCGTCCGGTCTCCATCGGCCAAGCCAGCCGCATCTCCGGCGTCAGCCCCGCGGATATCGCGGTGCTGCTCGTTTGGTTGGAGCAGCACAAATCGCCGTAGGGGCGGCCATTGGCCGCCCGCCCGAGGCACCGGCCTTTCAGTTTTGTCATTCTGAGCACAGGGAAAAATCCATTCTCTTATTAACTGGCCTTTCTTTCTGTTGAAACGCTGGCATGCCCCCGGCGGCCTACTTTCTTGTTCCGGCAAGAAAGTACGCAAAGAACCGGCCAGAGGGGGAAGATTCCGGATTTCTCCCCCCTCTGGACTCCCCTCATTCAAACGGCCAAAAGGGGCGCGCCCCTTTTGGAAATCCCCGTGCATACTAATCCGCTACACTTTTTTTCTGGCATTTTTGACAGAAGATGCAACGAAGCTGGTACTGCTAATTCGATTCCGAAATTGGAAGGAAGATTATGATGGCTACTTTAGGAAAACTTGAAGAAATAAGAGACCTTCGGAAGGTATGGCCGCATGAAGCATTAGATTTCACTCCGTGGCTTTCCCAGGATGAAAATATAGGTATTCTTGCGGATGCGGTTGGATTAGATATTACAGTTGACGAAACAGAATCATCTGTTGGCAGTTTCAACGTTGACATCTTTGCGTCAGAAACTGGAACTGATAGGAAGATTATTATAGAAAACCAATTGGCAGAAACCGATCATGACCACTTGGGTAAGTTGATAACTTATGCCTCCGGAAAATCTGCGGATGTTGTCATTTGGGTCGTAAAGCGAGCCAGAGAGGAGCATCGAGCAGCTATTGAATGGCTCAATAACCATACAGATGAGAAAATTGGGTTTTTTCTCTGCGAAATAAAACTATATCGCATTGGAAGTTCGGAACCAGCAGTAAAGTTTGAAGTCATTGAAAAACCCAATGACTGGGCGAAGGAAATCAAAAGAAATGAATTGAGCAGACCGCTGCTTCAGCAAAGATATGACTACTGGGTTGCGTTTCAGGATTATGCATTTTCTAAACCCATGTTTGCTAAAAACTTTAGTCGCCGCAAACCCTCACAGGATCACTGGATGGATTTTAGCGTCGGATCCTCAGCTTGTCACATGGCCGTATCACAGATCCAAAGAAGGAACGAATTGGACGTTGAACTATACATCAACGAGGACAAAGAGCTCTTTCGTCAGCTGTTTCAAAATAAAACCACAATTGAAAATGAGTCCGGTCTAGAATTCGATTGGCGGGAATTACCTGAACGGAAAGCAAGTCGAATTGTTATAGAGAAGAAAGTTGATTTTCTTGATAAATCACAATGGAATGCACAATTTGATTGGATTATCGAAGTCATGCTGAAAATGAAAAGCAGCTTTAAGAAGTATCTATAACAAATGGAAACCAGACATTTTGGAGAGATTACAATTGAGACTATATCATATCAGCCAGACCCTGAAATTGGGCGACGCCCTTTCCCCCGGCCATCAAAGGCTCTCCGACCTTGCCGAGCCCTTTCTGCAGGGTCTTGCGCGGGGCTCCGACTGCTTCTGCGCCATGCTGCTGAACGGGAAGTACCTGTACGCGGTGATGAAGCGCTCCGGCCTGCGGGAGTGGGCCGACTACGCCAAGTGGGCGACGGAGGGCCTGTTTGAGTACGTTCGCCGCCGCTCCTTCCCCGAGGCCGTCAGCCGCTTGGCCTGCGGGTATTACTACGACAACCTTGCCGATTGCCGGCGGCTCTACGAGGAGGACTGGGGCGAGGAGATCCCCGAGGAGCGGGAGAAGGTCCGGCTCTTTGCCGTGGAGCTGGAGGACCCCGCGCCCCAGCGCCGGGACATGAGCCTCTACGACGAGGCCTACGACGCCGTGGAGCGGCAGGACCCGGAGGCCGCCCTGGAGCTTGCCGCCCGCTATTTCCGGGGCGAGGCCTCGGAGCACCCGGTCTGGGAGATCCTCAGCGACAAGCCGGGCAAGGCTGTGGAGGATCTGACGCCGTCGCTGCGATAAGCGGCCGGCTGCCTGCAGCCGCTCCATCAATGCCCCTGCGGTAAGATACGGACGCGGTCTGTCGTCGGCGGACAAGCGATGCTTGTCCCTACATCATTGAAACGGAGGAATGAACATGATCCCCTTTGAACACTACGAGCAGAGCGCAGCCTATCTGCGCGAAAAGATCGGCAAGTTCCGGCCCGAGATCCTGATGATCCTCGGCTCCGGCCTGGGGCAGTTCGGCGAGCTGGTGGAGGACCCGATCTTCGTGCCCTATCCCGAGATCCCCCACTTCCGCCATTCCACCGCCCCGGGGCACAAGGGCCGCTTCGTCTTCGGCACCCTGGCCGGGAAAAGGGTCGCGGTCATGCAGGGCCGGGTCCACCTCTACGAGGGCTACACCCCCGAGGAGGCCGTCTACGGCGTTCGGGTGATGAAGCTTCTGGGCGTGGGGAGGATGATCGTCACCAACGCCGCCGGGGCCGTCAACACCTCCTACAAGCCCGGCGAGATCACCCTGATCACCGACCACATCCTGCTCTTCCCCAGATCCCCCCTGATCGGCCCCAACGACGAGCGCTTTGGCGTCCGCTTCCCGGACATGTCCAAGATCTACACCCCGGCGCTGCGGGAGCTGGCGAAAAAGGCCGCCGCGGAGGTGGGCGTGCATCTGAACGAGGGCGTGTACATGTACTTCCCCGGCCCCCAGTATGAGACCCCGGCGGAGATCCGGGCGGCCCGGCTCCTGGGCGCGGACATGGCGGGCATGAGCACGGTCCCCGAGGCCATCGCCGCCCGGCACTGCGGTATGGAGGTCCTGGGCTTCTCCCTGGCCACCAATATGGCCGCGGGCATCCTGGAGCAGCCCCTCACAGAGGAGGAGGTCCTGGAGACCGGCGAGGCCTGCAAGGCCACCTTCTCCAAGCTGATGCTTCGCATCCTGGAAACCATGTAGCGGCGTACAGTGCGCGCCACACGCACAAACCATGCAGCGGCGCACAGTGCGCCACAAAGGAGGAACAACTATGGTCAAACGCAGACAGGAAATGAACGTGGAGCCCCGCTTCCAGGTCAAGGGGGGCCGGGGCGCTTATGACAGCACCCATATCTTCACCGCCGCCGAGCTGGACAAGATCAATCTTTTCGCCGTCAACACCCTGCCTCCCGGCAGCTCCATCGGCATCCACCCCCATACCACCGAGGGGGAGGCCTATGTGATCCTCCAGGGTCAGGCCACCGTCACCGAGGACGGGCAGGACTACCTCCTGGGCCCCGGGGACGCCGAATACTGCACCGGCGGCCACACCCACGGGATCGCCAACGACAGCGACGAGGTCCTGGCATTCCTGGCAATTATCATCAAGTGACGGAATCTTCTACGCCCCTCATCCGTCATCCGGCTTCCGTGAGACGCCGGATGACACCTTCCCCCAGGGGGGAAGGCTTTGCGGAACGGAAACGATATGCGTTTTAAGAAAGTTTATCTTGAAATTACCAATGTCTGCAACCGAAGCTGCAGCTTCTGCCCGGGGACGAGACGAGCGCCGCGCTTCCTGGCCGAGGCGGAGTTTGCCCTGCTTTTGGACAAGCTCCGGCCCTGGACGGAGTACCTCTACTTCCATCTGATGGGGGAGCCCCTGCTGCACCCGGACCTGGGGCGCTTTCTGACCCTGGCCGGGGAGCGGGGCTTCCGGGTGATCCTCACCACCAACGGAACCCTGCTGGCCCAGGCCGCGCCTGTGCTGCTGACGGCCCCGGCGCTGCATAAAGTGAACCTTTCGCTGCACTCCTTCGAGGCCAATGAGGGCGGGACCCTGAAAGATTATGTCAACCAATGCGCGGATTTTGGGGCCCGGGCCGCGGCGAAGGGCGTGCTGGTGAACTTCCGGCTCTGGAATGGCGACAGCGCCGCCCGCACCGGATGGAACGCAGAGAACGCACATATTACGGAATTCCTGGCGGCGGCGTTTCCCAAGCCCTGGGCTCCCAGCCGGACCGGGGAGCGCCTGGCGGAGCGGGTATATCTGGACCGGGCCGAGATCTTCGACTGGCCGGACCCCGACGCGGCGGGACAAGAAAACGCCCGCCATTCCTGCTATGGTCTGCGGGACCAGATCGGCGTCCTCTGCGACGGGACGGTGGTGCCCTGCTGTCTGGACCACGAGGGGGACCTGCCCTTGGGGAATCTGTTGACGGAGGACCTGGGGGAGATCCTGGAGCGCCCCCGCGTCAAAGCAATCCTCGAAGGCTTCCGCCGGGGTGAGGCGGTGGAGGCGCTGTGTCGGCGCTGCGGCTACGCGACCCGCTTCCGCTGAACGCTGCGGCGGTGCAGAATGTGCGCCATAAAACGGGAGGAATTGTCCATGAACGAAAAACTGAACGCCGGGCTGAAGCGTATGAGTCAGCTCCATCGGGACGGCTGCGTCGTCACCTCCGAGGACTTTGTGGATCGCCTCCTGCCCCGGCGGGACCGGAACGCCCACAAGGGGGACTTCGGCCGGGTCCTGATCGTGGCGGGCTCCGTGGGCTACACCGGCGCGCCGGTGCTGGCGGCCAATGCCGCCCTGCGGACCGGGGCCGGACTGATCTTCGTCGGGGTCCCGGAGGCGGTGTATCCCATCGTGGCCCAGAAGCTGGACGAGCCCATGGTCTTCCCCCTGGCCTGCGACGGGGAGGGGAAGCTGAACACCCGGGCGATTCCGGAGCTGGTGAAGCGGCTGGAGAACTGTGACGCCTGTCTCCTGGGGCCCGGCCTGGGCCGGAGCCCCGCCATTCTGGACGTGGCCGCCGCGGTGCTGACCCACGCTTCCTGCCCCGTGATCCTGGACGCCGACGGCATAAACTGTCTGGAGGGGAATATAGATGTACTGGGACAGGCCAAGGGTCCCGTGATCCTCACGCCCCACGACGGGGAGTTCCGACGCCTGGGCGGGGATCCGGCTCCGGCGCGGCGCTACGAGAGCGCGAGGGAGCTGGCTGAGAGCTGGGGCGTCACCGTCCTGCTGAAGGGCCACCGGACGCTGATCGTCGGCCCGGAGGAGCTTTATCTGAACCCCACCGGGAACCCGGGCATGGCCACCGGCGGCAGCGGGGACGTGCTGGCGGGTATCCTGCTGGCTCTGCTGGGCCAGGGACTGGCCCCCGCCGAGGCCGCCGCCGCGGCGGCCTGGCTCCACGGCGCCGCGGGAGACTACTGCGCCGAGGCCTGGGGGGAGTACGGCATGACGCCCTCGGACATGATCGCGAGCCTGCCCCTGTTTTTGAAATAGGCGACGGAGAACAGACGTGCCCGAAGCCTGAACCGGCGGGCCGATGCGGACATACTTCGTGACGCTTGCAGTCCGGCCCCAACGACGAAACAGGGAGTGAAACTTGTGCGGCATCGAACGATTCTGATGGCCGTACCAATGATGCTGATGCTCTGCCTCCTCTGCGCCTGCGGAGGCAAAGCCAACGATCCGCTGCAGGCGCCCATGGATTTCCGCGGCACGCTGCTGGCCAAGGGCGGCTGTGCCTTCGAGCTGGAGGCCCTGGCGGAGACCGGGGATCAGCTCTGGCCCCTGACCCTGGCCTGCGAGCTGGACGCCGACGGAGACGGAAGCGTCACGATCCTGGCGCCGGAGAGCATCGCCGGGATCCGGGCCGAGCTCCGGGACGGCGCGGGCAGCCTGCGATATGAGAACGTCTGTCTGGGCCTGGGGACTCTGCCCGGCACGGAGCTGGCTCCCGCGTCCGCGCCGGGGCGGCTGGTCCGGGCCTGGGCCAGGGACTGGCTCGCCTCCGCCGGGGCTGAGGACGGCGCTCTGCTGGCCTGCTATGAGGAGGAGCCCATCCTGGTCCGTACCTGGTTCGACGGGGAGGGGATCCCCGTCCGGGCGGAGCTGGCGGTGGAGGGCGTTGTGCGCTTTACCGCGGAGATCCGAAATTTTGAATGGAAGGCCGGAAAGACAAATGAAACTGCTAAAGAGGACCTGGGCTGACATTTCCATGGACAATCTCAGCCACAACTATCATCTGCTGCGGAGCAAGATCCCCGGGGACTGCCGCTTTTTGGGGGTCGTCAAGGCCGACGCCTACGGCCATGGAGCCGTGCCCGTCAGCCGCCAGCTGGTGGACCTGGGGGCGGACTATCTGGCCGTCTCCAATCTGGAGGAGGCGGTCCAGCTCCGCCGGAGTTATATCCGCCTGCCGATCCTGATCCTGGGCTACACCCCGGCCTTCTACGCCGAGGACATGGTGGATATGGGCATCCGCCAGGAGGTCCATTCCCTGGAATACGCCGCCCAGCTCTCCGAGGCGCTGGCGGGCACCGGAAAGCGGCTGAAGATCCATTTTAAGCTGGACACAGGTATGTCCCGCCTGGGCTTCTTTGCCTACGACAACGAGCAGAGCCTGGATCAGATCCGCATGGCGGCCTCCATGGAGGGGCTGCTGCCGGAGGGCATCTTCATGCACTTCCCTGTGGCGGACTCTCTGAGCCCGGCGGACCGGGACTTCACCGCCCTGCAGTTCCGGCGCTTTATGACCATGGTGGAGTCTCTGGAGGCCGGTGGCCTGCGCTTTAAGCTGCGACACTGCTGCAATTCCGCCGCCACCCTCCTGTATCCCGAGTACGCCCTGGACATGGTCCGTCCCGGCATCGCCACCTACGGCATCAGCCCCAGCGAGGAGCTGGAGGGCCGCTTCGATCTGCGGCCCCTGATGAGCCTTCGGACCACGGTTTCCCAAATCCGGCCCTTCAAAGCGGGCGTCGGGATCAGCTACGGCCAGACCTACACCACCCCAGCGCCCCGGACCATCGCGGTGCTGGCCATCGGCTACGCCGACGGCCTGGCCCGGAGCCTGTCCAATCGGGCCTGCTTCCTGCTCCACGGCAAACGGGTCCCGGTGGTGGGCCGCATCTGCATGGACATGTGCATGGTGGACGTGACGGAGGTCCCCGAGGCCCGGGTAGGGGACGTGGTGACGGTCTTCGGCTCCGACGGCGGTGCCTCCATCCCCGTGGACGACCTGGCCAAGGCCACCGGCACCATCCCCTACGAGACCCTCTGCTCCATCAACAAGCGTACCCCCCGCTTCTACCTGGACGGGGAGCAGCGGATGGAGGTTTTGCAGTACATCGTGTGATGGAAGGAAAAACGGGATGTGTCGGGATCCCTCCGTAGGGGCCGATGCCCACATCGGCCCTTGCCCCGTTCGACAGAGAGGGCCGATGTGGGCATCGGCCCCTACGGACCTGCAAATCCGAATATGACAAAATTCGCCCTGCCTGCATAGACTGACACGGAAGTATATTTCCACCCACTCTGTGGAAGAATAGGAAGGAAATCATTACCGGAGTGTGAGTCGCATGGAACCCAATGTCAGACGGGGCGATATTTTTTACGCGGATTTGAGCCCGGTGGTGGGAAGCGAGCAGGGCGGTACCCGGCCCGTCCTGATCGTGCAGAACGACACCGGCAACCGCCATTCCCCCACGGTGATCGCGGCGGCCATCACCAGCCAGCTGGGCAAGGCCCGGCTGCCCACCCATATCACAGTCCCGGGCCGGGAGGCGGGGCTGGCGAAGGATTCGGTCATCCTCCTGGAGCAGATCCGTACCCTGGACAAACGCCGCCTCCGGGAACATATGGGCAGGCTCAGCGATGAGCGGATGCTGAAAGTCGATAACGCCATCGCCGTGTCCTTCGGGCTGGAGCATCCGTAGGGAGGCATCCCCGGAGGCCTCCGCCGCCGTTCTGCGGCACGGACGCGGAATAGAAACACTCCCTTTCGCATAGGCTGATGCGAAAGGGAGTGTTTCAGTATGGAGTATCCGATTTTTTATCAGGGCGCGGAAACCGGCGGCGTGGCTGTGGAGCCCGAGGGACTCTGGTATCGGCTCTCGGCCTGCTGTCCGGAACCGGGGAGGGGCTTTTGGCGGCTCTGGGGCTGCTTTGGGACGGAGAGTCGCTGCTTGGGGGTCCTGCGCCCGGAGACGGGGGGCCTGCGGCTGGAGCGGCGTTTCTCCCGCCACAGCTGGCCCATCCTGCCGGACTGCTTCGTTCTGGGCCGGGAGACCGGGGGCTTTCGGCCCTGGCGGGGGATCCTGGAGGGACAGGAGCTCCCCGACGCCATGATCCAAACCACCGGCGACGGCGGCCTGACCCTGGCCATCTTCGCCCCGCCCGAGGGCCCCATCCCCTTTGCGGAATATGTCTCGCAAATGCGCGAAGCCGAGCTGGACGGTAGGCCGTGCCTCCTGCTGGACTGGCCTCCGAAAGATCAGTAGGGGCGGCCCCTGGACGCCCCGCAAAGCCTTCCCCTTGAGGGGAAGATGGCACGGCGAAGCCGTGACGGATGAGGTGGTGTGTCGATAAAGGGGACGGGCCGTCGAAGGCGCCGGCCCCTACAGGTCAGACGTCCAGCACCAGCTCCACCGGGCAGTGGTCCGAGCCGAAGATCTCCTGGTGGATGTCCGTGGAGATCAGCTGATCCCGCAGGCGGTCGGAGATCACATAGTAGTCGATGCGCCAGCCTACGTTTTTCTCCCGGGCCCGCATGCGGTAGCTCCACCAGGAGTACTGGTCCGTGACGTCCGGGTGCTGATAGCGCCAGGAGTCCGTGAAGCCCGCCGCCAGCAGCTCGGAGAACTTGCCCCGCTCCTCGTCGGAGAAGCCGGCGTTGCCCCGGTTCTGTTTGGGGTTCTTCAGGTCGATCTCCTCATGGGCCACATTCAGATCCCCGCAGTAGATCACGGGCTTGACGGCGTCCAGCTTTTGCATGTAGGCCCGCAGAGCGTCCTCCCAGCGCATGCGGAAATCAATGCGCTTCAGCCCATCCTGGGCGTTGGGGGTGTAGCAGGTCAGCAGGTAAAAGCCCGGGTATTCCAGGGTGATGAGCCGCCCCTCGTGGTCCAGCTCCTCCACGCCCAGGCCGCAGCTGACGGCCAGGGGCTCGTGCTTTGTGAAGACGGCGGTGCCGGAGTAGCCCTTCTTTTCGGCGGAGTACCAGAACTGACGATAGCCGGGCAGCTCCAGCTCCAGCTGGCCGGGCTGCATCTTGGTCTCCTGCAGGGAGAAGAAATCGGCGTCCAGGGCCGCAAAAGCGTCCAAAAAGCCCTTGCCCATACAGGCCCGCAGCCCGTTGACGTTCCAGGAGATGAATTTCATATTGCAACCTCCGTTTTTCTTTTATCCTATCACATTTCGCCGGATTTCGCAACGGGTTTTGAAGGAAATTCGGGTTTGACGAGTGCGTTCGTAGGGGCCGATGCCCACATCGGCCCTCCGTGTCGTATGGGGACAGGGCATTCACAGCGAGTGCATTCGTAGGGGCCGATGCCCACATCGGCCCTCCGTGCCGTATGGGGACAGGGCATTCGCAGCGAGTGTGTTCGTAGGGGCCGATGCTCACATCGGCCCTCCGTGTCGTATGGGGACAGGGCATTCACAGCGAGTGCATTCGTAGGGGCCGATGCCCACATCGGCCCTCCGTATCGTAAGGTGCAAGTCCGCAGATCCCTTGGCCCCTTGTACCTTGTCCCTTTTCATTCGACAAACCCCGATTTCCGAACTCCTGCGAAAATCGTGGTTGTAAAAGCTTCGAGGCTGTGTTATAATAACAAAACATGGGATTTGAAAGGGGGCTCCGCTTTGACCCTGTCCTTTCTTGAATTGCTGAAAGTCATCTTCCTGGGCATCGTGGAGGGTGTGACCGAGTGGCTGCCGGTGAGCTCCACGGGGCACATGCTGCTGGTGGACGAATTCCTCCGGATCGACGCCTCCGAGGCCTTCAAGGAGATGTTCTTCGTGGTGATCCAGCTGGGCGCCATCCTGGCGGTGGTGGTCCTGTTCTGGGATCAGCTCTGGCCCTTCGGCAGGAAGCCCCAGGGCGGGATTTGCGTCAAGCAGAACACCATCTCTCTCTGGCTGAAGGTCATCGCGGCCTGTATCCCCGGCGCCGTGGCCGCCGTCCTGCTGGACGACTATGTGGACGCCCACTTTACGACGCCCGCGGTCATTGCCGGCGCTCTGATCCTCTACGGCCTGGGCTTCCTGCTGGTGGAGAACTGGAACCGGGGACGCAAGCCCCGGGTGGAGACCCTGGAGGAGATCTCCTACGCCGACGCCCTCGGCATCGGTCTGTTCCAGGTCCTGTCCATCGTCCCCGGCACCTCCCGCTCCGGCGCCTGTATCATCGGCGCCCTGATCCTGGGCGTGGCCCGGCCTGCCGCCGCCCGTTTTACCTTCCATCTGGCTGTGCCCGTCATGTTCGGCCTGAGCCTTCTGAAGCTGCTGAAATTCGGTCTGCACTTCACCGGCCCGGAGCTGATGATCCTGCTGGTGGGCTGCCTGGTGGCCTTCGCGGTCTCCATGCTCGTCATCCGCGGTCTGATGAACTACATCCGCAAGCACGGTTTTGAGGTATTTGGATACTATCGGATCGTTTTAGGAATCATAATCCTGGTCTATTTCGCTGTCGCGGCGAGATAATACCGATCGTTTCAAGAGGCACGAAGTATGCCTGATCCCTGGTGCCTCAGCAAGTAAATCGGCTCGAAAAACCATTTGACAATCGTACAAATAACACTTCATAAAACAAGAGAGGTAATCCCAATGAGCGAATGCACCCACAACTGTTCCACCTGCGGCCAGGACTGCGCTTCCCGCACCGAAGAGAGCCTGCTGGCCAAGCTGAACCCCAAATCCAGCGTCCGCAAGGTCTACGCGGTCGTCTCCGGCAAGGGCGGCGTCGGCAAATCCACCGTCACCTCCATGCTGGCGGTGGCCATGCAGAAGCGCGGCTTCCGCACCGCCATTCTGGACGCGGATATCACCGGGCCCTCCATCCCCAAGGCCTTTGCCCTGGACTCCACCGACGCCTACGAGGACGGTCTGCTGGCTCCCGCCGTCACCCGCACCGGCATTCAGGTCATGTCTCTGAACCTGCTGCTGGAGGATGAGACCGCCCCCGTGGCCTGGCGCGGCCCCGTGCTGGCCGGCGCGGTCAAGCAGTTCTGGACCGACGTGTACTGGGACAACGTGGACTATATGTTCGTCGATATGCCCCCCGGCACCGGCGACGTGCCCCTGACGGTATTCCAGAGCCTGCCCATCGACGGCATCATCCTGGTGACCACCCCCCAGGACTTGGTCTCCATGATCGTCTCCAAGGCCGTTGGCCTGGCGAAGCTGATGCACATCCCCCTGATCGGCATCGTGGAGAACTACGCCTGGCTGACCTGCCCCGACTGCGGGAAGAAGATCGAGGTCTTCGGCAGGTCCCATGTGGAGGAGATGGCCGCCAAATTCGACCTGCCCGTGCTGGCCCGCCTGCCCATCGACCCGGTGGTGGCCGGCTTCATGGACGTGGGCGAGGCCGAGAGCGTGGACACCGCCGACCTGGAGGACGCGGTCAACCTGCTGGCCCGCTGATACAACGACAACAAGCCGCCTGCGCGTTCCGAATGAACGCGCAGGCGCTGTTGCATTTCCGCACAGGCAAAGCAAAAAACTTGAGCAATCTGAAAACTTTTGCACGCCTTGCAACGAATATATTGATGAAAAAGAAACATCCGGAGAGCGATATGAGCGATAAAAAAGAAGCTTCCCTGATCAAACGCATCCAGCGCCAGGGAGACCGACAGGCGGCGGAGACGCTGATCTCCGCCTACTACCGGGAAATATATGCCTTTGCGTACCGTCAGACCAGTGATGTGGACGCTGCGATGGATCTGACACAGGAGATCTTCCTTGCGGCGCTCCAATCCATCCAACGATATGACCCAAAGCGTGCGGGCTTCCGTACCTGGCTGTACCGGATCGCATCCCATAAGCTGACGGATCTTTTCAGGTCTCCCGCATACAGGCTCCGCCAGAGTACGATCCCCATAGAGGAATTATCGCTGCCGGACGACGGTTCGCCGGAGGAGCAGTGGCTGGAAGCGGACCAGCTCCGGCAGATCCAGCTTCGGATCGCAGATCTGCCGGACGAGATCCAGAGCATTCTGCGGCTGCGCTTCTACGGCGAGGCCGGCTTCCGTCAGATCGCGGAGATCCTGGCGCTGCCGGAGGGCACCGTCAAAACCAAATACTACGCGGCAATCCGCACGCTGCGAAAGGAGGCGAACCGGCAATGAGCGTAATCTATCCAAGCGACAAACAGATCCAGGCGTCTGTTCATCATATTTGCGAAAAGGCGCCGCTTACCAGGCGTCCAAATCTGATTTCATTCCTGCGGAATATGTCCCGCAATCTCGGCCTTCGGCAGATTTTTACCGGCACATGGGACGTGATCCTGATTTCCTGCATGCTGTTCGGGCTTGTGGCCGTGATTGGCGCGTTAGACCTTCGCCATTCCGGGAACCAGCTGCAAAAGACTTCGGTATTCCTGTTCGCCTTTTCTCCGGTGTTTCTGTTTCTCCTGTTTTCGCTTTCCCTCTGGAAGGAAGTGGAGGGGACAAGCTATCCGATCAAAATGACCTGTCTCTATACCGCTCGTCATCTGATCGCATTTCGCGTGTTTTGCATCACCTGCTGCAGCTTTGCCGTCGTCGGGCTCTACGCCTTGTTTCTGTCCGCGTTTCTGGGGCTGCCGGGACTGCCGCTGCTCTGCGTTTCCCTGTCGTCGCTCTTTCTCTATTCGCTGCTGCAGATCCAGACGGTTTTGTCGGTCCGTTCCAATCTGACAGTCTGCGGTGTCCTGGCGGTCTGGGTGTTTGGCAGCTGCGTCGGCTCTCAGCTCTGGCCGGAATTCTGTTGGGGGCTTCTGCAGGCGGTTCCGGCTGTGGCCTGGGTCCTGGTGGATCTTCTGCTGGCGCTCATGTTCTGCAATCGTTATGGAATCTATGTTCGGAGGGTTTGTTATGCTGAAGGTCTGTGACGTCACAAAACGCTATGGAAAATTCACGGTATTGGAGCACATCGATCTGGAATTCACGCCGGGCGTCTACGGCCTGCTGGCGCCGAACGGCGCGGGCAAGACCACGCTGATGAAGCTGCTGAC
>JAFYAB010000012.1 GCA_017540945.1 Oscillospiraceae bacterium
GTTACACGCTTCGGTGGGGTGTCTCGCATTTCCAAGCATTCCTCTGTCATTTGCTCCAGGCTTGACTCAACGACGGATTGCACAGAAACATATTGCTCCACACAGTCAAAATCAACAAGGTCTGGCTGCCCGGTATACTCCGCAAAGCTGCTGTACGGATAATCCTCCAATCGCTTACAGAGCCCGGCCTTGATCGGATTTTGATGAACGTATCGGATTACCGTGTACAAATACCGAGTGGTTTCCACGACCTCGCTCTTAAAACGGTCCTGGAACAAATGACCGACACGCTGATATTTCGTGTTGTACCAATAAACGAAACGCGCACCGATTCGCTTAAACGTCTGCTCCAGGCTTTCCGTTCCTTCCTTCATCAACAGATGCACGTGATTTCCCATCAAGCAGTAGGCAAGCAGCTGATAGCCGCAAACCGGTTTATAATCCCGCAGGATTTTAAGAAACACCTCGTTGTCTTCCTCGTCCTCAAAGATTTGCTGACAGTTTATTCCCCGGAGCATAACGTGATAGATTCCGCTCTCCGCCCGTGTCCGCGCTTTCCTGGGCATTTGTCATCACCTCACAATCAGTATACCATGAGGGATCCTATTTGTCAATCAGAGAACCGTCCCCTGATTGGAGCCGCCGGCTCAGGCCTTGTGGCCGCCGACCTGCTGGTTCCGGTCCATGGCGGTGCCGGCCTCCTGGAGGTTCATGGCCTTGACGATGGCGTTTTTGCCGAATTTTTTACGAATGGAGAGGATGGCCTGCTGCTGGCGGCGTTCCTTGGCCTCCCGGGCTGCGCGCTCCGCCTGGGCTTCGGGCTCGTCAAAGAGGCTGAGCTGGACCGGCTGATCGGAGAGCCGGGCCTCCTCCTGCACATGGTTGGCCACCACGTAGAGCCGCCGCACCGTCAGGGCCGGATCCGCGATCCGCTCGAAGAGGGCCACCGCCGCCCGGGTGAGCTGCTTGGTGGAGGCGGTGAAGCCCTCCAGATTCACCGAGCCGTGGGTCCCCTGGGGAGCGGCCCGGCCGTACCAGTCCCGGGCCACGGCGCCATCAAAGGAGCTGCGGGCCTCCGGGGTCTTCAGGTTTTCCACGTCGTAGCCCACGCTCAGGACCAGCTGGTCCGTGGCCAGGCCCTTTGACACCAGATCCAGCACCAGGGAATCCGTCATCTCCCGGACGATCAGCCGGGTCTCCTCGAAGCTGTATGGCCGGTGGAGCACCTGGCCCACGGAGAGGGAGCTGGCCTTGGGCTGATACTTCTTGATGTCGGCCATGGTGCAGGGCTCATAGCCCCAGGCGTGGTCGATCAGCAGCTCCGCGTTGACACCGAAAAGCTTGTAGAGCAGGTTTTCGTTCCGCCGCTGGTGGTCCTTGCCCAGGGAGCAGCGGGCGACGTCCCCCATGGTGTACATGCCGTTGGCCTCCAGCTTCCGGGCGATGCCCCGGCCGATGCGCCAGAAGTCCGTCAGGGGCCGGTGCTCCCAGAGCAGCTCCCGATAGCTCCGCTCGTCCAGCTCCGCGATGCGGACCCCGTCCTCGTCTGCGGGGAGCTTCTTGGCCACGATGTCCATGGCGATCTTGCAGAGATAGAGATTCGTGCCGATGCCCGCCGTGGCGGTGATGCCGGTCCGGGCCAGCACGTCCCGGATCATCCGGACCGCCAGCTCCCGGGCCGTGCATTTGTAGGTGTTCAGATAGGGAGTCACGTCGATGAAGACCTCGTCGATGGAGTAGACGTGGATGTCCTCCGGCGCGATGTATTTGAGGTAGGTCTGGTAGACGCCCGCGCTGCAGTCCATGTAGCGGGCCATCTGGGGCGGGGCGATGACGGGCTCCAGCTTCAGACCCGGGTTGGCCCGCAGCCGATCGGCGAAGGCGGAGGCGCCGGTGAAGCGCCGGCCCGGCGCGTTGGAGAGTCGGCGGGCGTTGATCTGCTCCACCGCCTGCTTCACCTCAAAGAGCCGGGGGCGGCCCGGGATGCCGTAGGCCTTCAGGGCCGGGGAGACCGCCAGACAGATGGTCTTGTCGGTGCGGCTCTCGTCCGCCACCACCAGCATGGCGTTCAGCGGGTCCAGCCCCCGCTCCACGCATTCCACCGAGGCGTAAAAGGATTTCAGATCAATGGCCACGTATTGCTTCTTCCGTTCCATCCCGCGCCTCCCTTCCGGCGAGCTCCCGCCGCATGATCCCCGTGATCCCCATGATAAAAGAATACCATTTATATTATACCAAAAACATGCCAAATTGCAAACGGAACCCGCTGTTTTTGCGGATTTTCGGATTGATTTTTTTCCTGTCGCGGAATATAATATACAAAATATTGCAGGCCCGCGCCATTTTAGGGCGGGAACGACACGGAACGCGAAAACACCGTCTATAAGCTCTGTACCCTCAATCCGGCAATCTGAAAACAAGGAATCCAAGCGCAAAAACTCCAACTCCCGCCTGGAGGAGGAGTGCCGTCAGCTCGCTGAAAAGTCCGAGCAGCCGGCGCAGACGGATCGCCTGCGGGAGAGGGTCAACAGGATCAGCAACGAAGATGCGGAATGGGACAGGAAACCTGAAATGAAACTGTTTATCACAGGCCATACGGACCGCTACGCCCTGGAGCAGCTCCAGCTCTGCCTCTTTCCCGAGGAGCCGATGGAGTTCTGCGAAAAGCCCTTCCGGGGCGACGGGGCGGTCTCGAAGCTCAGCTATGGAACGAAATATCTGACCGCCACGGCGAAGATCACCCGCAACGGGATCACCACCCGGGGGATCCAGCGCCTGGCCCGGGAGAAGGAGACCTACGCCCTGCGGCGGCGCATCCTGCAGCGGGCTTACTATCTGGCGGCCCTGCCCCAGCTCCCCGCGCCGCCCCCCTGGGGGGCCCTCTCCGGGGTCCGGCCCACCAAGCTTTCCACCCGCCATCTGCTGGCGGGGGGCACGGCGGAGAGCGCGGACAGGCTGATGGAGGAAATGTTTTTCGTCACCCCGGCCCGGCGGAGGCTCTGCGTCCGGGCCAGCCTGGCCTCGGTGGAGGCGGCGAAGCTGCTGGCTCCCAGTGACGTTTCGGTCTACATCGGCATCCCCTTTTGTCCCACCCGCTGCTCCTACTGTTCCTTCGTCAGCCAGACCGAGGGCAGCGCGGGGAAGCTGCTGAGCCCCTATCTGGACTGCCTGCTGCGGGAGATCCAGGTCGTGGGGGAAGGGATGAAGCGGGCCGGTCTGACCCTCCGGACCCTCTACATCGGCGGCGGAACCCCCACCACCCTTTCCGCGGCCCAGATAAAGCTGCTGATGGAGGCGATCAACCGGCATTTTGAGCGCTCCCGGCTGATAGAATATACGGTGGAGGCCGGGCGGCCCGACACCGTGGACCCGGAGAAGCTGCAGATCATCCGGGCGCTGGGGGCGAACCGGGTCAGCATCAACCCCCAGACCATGAACGACGCGGTGCTGCGGACCGTGGGCCGGCCCCATACCGCCGCCGACATCGAGCGGGCCTTTGCCCAGGCAGTCGAAGCGGGCTTTGCCAGCGTCAACATGGACCTGATCGCCGGCCTGCCCGGGGACGATCCGGAGAGCTTCGCCCGGTCCCTGGACCGGGTCCTGGCCCTGGACCCCTCCAACGTCACGATCCACACCCTCGCCCTGAAGAAGGGCGCGGATCTCTTTTCCAGGCGGGAGGGTCTTCCCGCTCAGCGGGACGTGGAGACCATGGTGGACCATGCCAATGGGGTGCTGACGGAGCGGGGCTACGCGCCCTATTACCTCTACCGGCAGAAGTATATGTCCGGCAGCCTGGAGAACGTGGGCTGGTGCCGGGATCAGGATCTCTGCCTCTACAACATCTATATGATGGAGGAGCTGAGCTCCATCCTGGCCCTGGGCGGCGGGGCCGTCAGCAAGCGGAACCTGCCCGACAACCGTCTGGAGCGCCAGTGCAACCCCAAATACCCCAAACAGTACGTGGAGCGGATCGAAGCGGTCCTGGCGGAAAAAACTGCCCTGCTGGAACAATTGACAAGCGACGGAAAAACGGGTATAATTACTTGATACCTGTCATTCAGGCAACAGGCAATAGGCATCAGGCACCGCCTGCTGTGTTATTCATAACAATTATGGGATACTCCGTTCGATAGGTTCAGGATCCCGGTATCCAGCATTCGGCATCTGGGCGCGCTGCGCGCAAAATCGTCTTGAACGGGCTCCGGGGCGCTGTGTTTCCGACAACAACTCGAGCGGTGCCTGATGCCTGATTCCTGATGCCTCAATAACGGAAACGGCACAGAACTGCGAGGAGCAGCGAATAAGAAAAACTATACAAAAAAAGGAGTCCACGACCATGCGGATCGAACTGAACGACATCAACCGCGCCCTGCGGACGGACCCGAAGGGCTATGTCAGGCGCTGTGACGCGCTCTACAACAGCCGCATCGGCAAGGCTGCCGACCTGGTGGTGAGCCGTCTGGCCAAGAGCCGCGTCGTCCTGCTGGCGGGCCCCTCCTCCTCCGGCAAGACCACCACCGCCTCCCGAATCAAGAAGGCCCTGGCGGAGCGGAGCGTCTACGCCCATATGATCTCCCTGGACGACTACTACCGGCCCAAGTCCGACCCGGACTTCCCCCGGACCAAGGACGGCGAATTCGACCTGGAGGCCCCCGAGGGGCTGGACACCGCCCTGCTGGGCCGCCATCTGGAAGCGCTGGACCAGGGCGGGGAAATCGTCGTCCCCCACTTTGACTTCAAGATCCAGGCTCAGGTGCCGGAGAAGTTCCAAACCCTGAAGCTCCACGACCATGAAGTGGTCATTTTCGAGGGCATCCACGGGCTCAACCCCATGCTCACCGGCAGGAACCCCGAGGCCACCCGTCTCTTCGTCTCCACCGCCTCCTCCGTCTATGACAACGACGTGGAGGTTTTCGACCGGGTCTGGATGCGGGTGCTGCGGCGCATCGTCCGGGACTATTACTTCCGGGCCTCCACCGCTGAGGAGACCCTGGGCATGTGGCGCAACGTCCGCCTGGGGGAGAAGAAGTACATCACCCCCTTCAAGGGCAGCGCCCACTATGCCATCGACTCCTCCCTGGGCTACGAGGTGGCGGCCTTCCGTCCCATCGCCGAGCCTATGCTGATCGAGGCCGAGGAGCATCCCCAGCCCAAGCTGGTGGACCTGATCCTGGAGGGGCTGGAGTCCTTCGACCCCCTGGACCCCGCCGAGCTGCCGGAGACCTCGCTGCTGAAAGAGGAATTTCTGCCAAGGGGATGAACCGTGCTTCGCACGTAAATCGAAAGGAGCACTATGGATACTCTGTTTTCAAACGTGACGATCGTGACCATGGACGAAGCCATGCACGTCTACTACGCGGCTTTTCTGGGCGTGACGGACGGGAAGATCTCCTGGATTGACCGGGAGCCGCCCAAGGAGCAGCCGAAGCAGATCATCAACGGCGAGGGCATGGTGCTGATGCCGGGGCTGATCAACTGCCATACGCACCTGCCCATGAGCCTGCTGCGGGGCTACGGCGACGGCTGCGACCTGCACACCTGGCTCTTCGACTATATCTTTCCCCGGGAAGCGAAGATGGACGACCGGACCGTCAAGGCGGCTACCCTGCTGTCCATCGCCGAGTGCCTGCGCTTCGGCACCACCTCCGTCTCGGATATGTACGACCACTGCGGCGCCATCGCCGAGGCCGTGGCAGAGAGCGGCATCAAGGCCAACCTCAGCCGCGGCACCACCCTCTTTGCCGGGGAGTTCGACTTTGAGACCTATCCCGCCTGCAGGGAGCTGCGGGAGCTGCATGAGAAGTGGCACGGCTACGACAAGGGCCGCATCAGGGTGGAGACCGCAATCCACGCGGAGTACACCTCCAACTACCGCCTCTGGGAGGCCCTGGGGGAATACGCCTGCAACGAGGGCCTGGGCATGCAGCTTCACCTCTCCGAGACGAAGAAGGAGCACGAGGCCTGCAAGGAGAAGTACGGTCTGACCCCCGCCCAGCTCCTGGACTGCCATCATGCGTTCGACAGCCGGACGCTGGCGGCCCACTGCGTCTGGCTGGAGCCGGAGGATATGGCGCTGCTGGCAAAGCGGAAGGTCACGGCGGTCCACTGCCCCGTGTCCAATCTGAAGCTGGCCTCCGGCAAGGCCGATGTGATCGCCATGGTGAAGGCCGGCATGAACGTGGCGCTGGGCACCGACGGCGCCTCCTCCAACAACAATCTGGATCTCTTTGAGGAGATCAAGCTGGCTTCTCTGATGGCCAAGGACGTCCACGCCAGCGCCGAGGCCCTGCCGCCCCAGGCGGCTCTGATGATGGCCACGGTCTGCGGCGCCCGGGCCCAGGGACGGGAGCAGGAGTGCGGCATGCTGAAGCTGGGCATGGACGCGGACCTGATCCTGCTGGACTTCACCCAGCCCCATCTGATGCCCTGCCACGACGTGCTCTCCCATCTGTGCTACGCCGCCGACGGCCGCGACGTGATCATGACCATGGTGCGCGGCAGGATCCTCTACGCGGCGGGGAAGTACCCCACCATCGACCTGGATGCCGTCGTCAAGGAACTGGCGGAGCACGCCATGCCCACTGTGTTCCTGGATAACGAATCCAGCGCAGGAAAGGAATGAACGCCTTGCTGAAAGCAAATACGAATAAAAAACAAAGCTTCCTGGGGGGCGCCGCGGTACTGGCGCTGGCGGTGGCGATCGTCAAGGTCCTGGGCTTTCTCTATAAGATCCCCCTGGCGCGGATCATCGGCGACGACGGCTTCGGCTACTTCAACACGGCTTACGACATCTACTCCGTGCTGCTGATGGTATCCACCACCGGCCTGCCCGTGGCCATGTCCCGGATGATCTCCGAGGCCCAGACCCTGGGCCGGACCAGGCAGATCCACCAGATCTACCGGGTCTCCCGGGCGGTCTTCCTGAGCATCGGCGTGGTGGGCGCTCTGGGGATGGCCCTGCTCTGCCGCCAGCTGGCCTCTCTGATGAACTCGGAGAAGAGCTGGTTCGCCATCCTCTGCCTGTCCCCCGCGGTGCTTTTCGTGGGCATCATCTCCTCGGAGCGGGGCTTCTTCCAGGGACAGTCCAACATGGTCCCCACCTCGGTCTCCCAGGTCATGGAGGCCGTCTGCAAGCTGGTGGTGGGCCTGGGTCTCGCCCTGGTGGCCATGTCCGTCTATAAGCGCGGCGGCCTTGTGACCGATCTGCCCGGAGAGCTGCCGCCGGAGGATCCCCAGCGGGCCGCGCTGGCCCTGGCCCATTCCAAGGCCGCGGGATTCTCCATCCTGGGCGTCACCCTGGGCACGGTGGCGGCCTCCGTCTACCTGGTGCTGAAGCGGCGGAAGGCCGCCGCAGCGATCCTGGAGGAATGCACGGACCCCACGGTCTACTCCTGGAAGACCACGGTGAAGGAGCTGCTGACCATCGCCGTCCCCATCACCCTGGGCGCGGCGGGCCTGCAGATCATCACCACCATCGACATCGGCGTCTATATGGGCCAGCTCAAGGGTCCTGCGGGCTTTGACGAGGATACCGCCGACAAGCTCAAGGGCATCTACAACTTTGCCCAGACCATCTTCAACATGCCCTGCGCCTTCATCACGCCTCTGACCGTGGCCGCCATTCCGGCCATCACCGAGCAGATTACCCTGCGCCGCCGCCGCCGGGCCAACACCGTGGCGGAGTCCGCCACCCGGGTCATGGCCCTGATCGCCATGCCCTGCTCTATCGGTCTGGCGGTGCTGGGCGAGCCCATCATGCAGCTGCTGCGGGGTTACAGCGGCGAGGAGCTGCGGGTGGCCGGCACCCTTATGAGCATCCTGGGCTTCTGCGTCTTCTTCAACGCCTTTGTGCTGGTGATGAACGCCATCATGCAGGCCCACGGCTACGTCTATATCCCGGTCATCAATCTGATCATCGGCGGCGTCGCGAAGGTGCTGATCAACCTGGTGCTGGTGGGCAATCCCAGAATCAACATCGTGGGCGTGCCCGTGGGCACCGTGATCTGCTATATGCTGATCACCATGCTGGATCTGATCGCCATCCGCCGCATCCTGCGCAATCCGCCGCGGCTGATCCCCAACGTCATCAAGCCGGCCCTGGCCTCCGTGGCCATGGGCGCCGCGGCCTTTGTCCTCAACAAGCTCTGCCTGCTCATCGGTCTGCCCCTGGTGCTGCGGACCGGCTTCTCCATCCTGGGAGCCGCCGCGGTCTACGCGGTCCTGGTGTACGCGCTTCGCATCGTCACCCGGGACGATTGCTCGCTGCTGCCCAAGGGAGACAAGATCGCGAAGCTGCTGCGGGTGAAATAAGCAAAAAACCGAAAAATCTTTGAAATAATCTCAAATTTTTCAGAATTAACACTTGCGAAAGCGTGCAAAATATGATAGATTTTACGGAGAAATCCGAATACGGCTTTTCGGACCTGGTCCGGCTGGTCGCCGCCCTGCGGGGACCGGGGGGCTGCCCCTGGGATCAGGTCCAGACCCATCAGTCCATCCGGCGCAATTTCCTGGAGGAAGCCTATGAGGCCTGCGAGGCCATGGACGCGGACGACCCCATCCACCTGCGGGAGGAGCTGGGCGACGTGCTGCTCCAGGTGGTCTTTCACGCGGGCATCGAGGCGGACGCGGGACGCTTCGATGTGGACGGGGTCTGCGACGCGGTGTGCCGCAAGCTGATCGACCGGCATCCCCACTTGTTCGACCGGGCGCCGAGCCGTATGGATTGGGAGGAGCTCAAACGGGCCGAGCGGGGCAATCAGACCGTCGCCCAGGCCATGGAGGGCGTCTCCCGCGCGCTGCCCGCGCTGTGGCGGGCGGACAAGCTCCTGTCCAAGGCGGAGAAGAGCGGCTATCCCCAGCCGGAGACCGCCGCGCTTTGCCGGGAGCTGACCCGACAGACTGCAGCGCTCTGTCAGACGGAAGGATCTGAGGCACAGACCCATCTGGGCCGGGCGCTCTTCGCCCTGGTCCGGCTGGCCCGCGGTGCCGAGCTGGATCCGGAAAGCGCGCTGACGGAGACCTGTCAGCAATTCATCGACAGCTTTTCCCATTGGGAGGCTGCCGCACTCCAAGCAGAGAAGTAACAAAAGAAAGAGGTATCATCAATGAACAAGACTGAACTCGTGGCCGCTGTTGCCGCAAAGACTGAACTTTCCAAGAAGAACGCCGAGAAGGCCGTTGCCGCCGTTCTCGAAACCGTGGCCGAGACCCTCGCCGCCGGCGAGAAGGTCCAGCTGGTGGGCTTTGGCACCTTTGAGCTCCGTGAGCGCGACGCCCGCACCGCAAAGAACCCCCGCACCGGTGAGACCGTCGAGGTTGCCGCCAGCCGCGTTCCCGCCTTCAAGGCCGGCCAGGCTCTGAAGGCCAAGGTCGCGAAGTAATTTCGATCTTGATACCGCAGCTCCTTTCGGGGGGCTGCGGTTTTTCTTTTTGAAAACGGAATGGGCGAAATGCACAAGTTTTTTCGGAAAAATTCTCTGCTGCGCCTGGTCGTTAGAACAGGAAAAAAACTTGTTCCCGGGGAGGCTTTGTGCTACAATAAAACTACCGAAAAAGTCTGTCAGGCTTTTGAAGAAATTGAAAAAAGGAGACTGCAAGCATGAAGAAACATCTCACCAAGCGACTCCTCGCGCTGCTTCTGACGCTGGCCATGGTTCTTTCCCTGATTCCCATGACCTTTGCAGAGGACGCGCCGAAGTCCGACGATGTGGTGGTCCTGTTTACGAATGATATCCACTGCGGCGTGGATCAGACGGACAGCTCCATCGGCATTGCCGGTCTGGCAAAAATTAAGAAGGATTTGGAAGCAAGCCATGACAACGTGGTCCTGGTGGACAACGGCGACGCCGTCCAGGGCGAGCTGATCGGCACCATCTCCAAGGGCGAGTACATCATTCAGCTCATGAACTATGTGGGCTACGATTTCTGCGCCTTTGGCAACCATGAGTACGACTACACCATGCCGCAGCTCAAGAAGCTGCTCAACATGGCGAACGCCGAGTACCTGAGCTGCAACTTCCGTTACATCGGCGAGGGCGAGGACCCCAATGCCGTGGACGTGGACGCCTACAAGGTCGTGGACTACGACGGCCTGAAGGTCGGCTACGTGGGCATCACCACCCCCGAGTCCCTGGTCAAATCCACCCCAACCTATTTCCAGGATGAAGACGGAAACTGGATCTACACCTTCTGCAACGGCGGCGAAGGCCAGGAGCTGTACAACGCGGTGCAGACCGCCGTGGACGCGGCCAGGGCCGAAGGCGCGCAGGTCGTCGTGGCGCTGGCCCACCTGGGCATCGACGAGCAGAGCTCTCCCTGGATGTCCACGGAGGTGATCGCCAACACCACCGGCATCGACGTGATGCTGGACGGCCACTCTCACAGCACCATCGAGCGGCAGGAGGTCGCCAACAAGGACGGCGAGACCGTACTCCTGTCCTCCACCGGCACCAAGCTGATGAACGTGGGCAAGCTGACCATCACCCAGGAAGGCGAGGTCAACACTGAGCTCATCAAGCGCAGCGACGTGGACGGCGTAGACCCCGAGACCCAGAGCTATCTGGAGCAGATCGAGGCTGAGTTCGAGGAGCTGAAGCAGCAGGTCGTGGCCCATGTGGACTATGACCTCCTGACCACCAACCCCGATACCGGCGCCAGAATGGTCCGTATGCGCGAGACCAACCTGGGCGACGTCTGCGCGGACGCCTACCGGTCGGTCCTCGGCACGGACATTGCCTTCGTCAACGGCGGCGGCGTGCGTGCAAACATTAAAGCTGGCGATGTGACCTATGAGCAGATCATCAACGTGCATCCCTACGGCAACATGGCCTGCGCGGTCAAGGCCAGCGGCCAGGAGATCCTGGACGCGCTGGAAATGTCCGCCCGGAACGTGAGCATCGACGAAGAAGGCAATTATGTCGGCGAGAACGGCGGTTTCCTCCACGTCTCCGGTCTGCGCTTCACCATCGTCACAGGGATCCCCTCCTCTGTGGTCGTGGATGAAAGCAAGATGTTCGTTGAGGTCGCCGGCGCCCGCCGTGTGAAGGACGTCGAGGTCCTTCAGGAGGACGGCTCCTACGCACCCATCGATCCCGAGGGCGAGTACACCCTGGCCTGCCACAACTACCTGCTGAAGGACTGCGGCGACGGCTACACCATGTTCAAGGACAATGAGTTTGTGCTGGACGAGGTCAAGGTGGACAACCAGGTCCTCATCGAGTACATGACCTCCGAGGAATTTGCCGCGCACGACTACTCCAAGTGGGACGGCGAAGGCCGCATTACTATCCTGGACGACGATCTGATCGGCAAGACTGTCATTCTCCACACCAACGACACCCACGGCGCGCTGCTGGGCTTCGCCCAGGTGGCAAAGGTGAGAAAGGATTATGAAGCCAGAGGCGCCCGGGTGCTTCTGGTGGATGCCGGCGACTTCAGCCAGGGCACTACCTACGTCTCCACCAACAAGGGCGCCGCCGCCGCGCAGATCATGAAGCTGACGGGCTACGACGTCGTTACCCTGGGCAACCACGAGTTCGACTTCGGCTACGACCAGCTCAAGCAGAACCTCGAGGACGCTGAGCTCGTCACCGTCTGCGCCGACGTCTACATGAAAGACACAGGTTTGTCCGCGTTTGCTCCCTATACGATGTATAATCTGGGCGGCCCGTACGACTGGCTCAAGATCGGCTTCTTCGGCATGGAGACCCCCGAGACTCAGACCAAGGTCAACCCCGGCCTGATCACGGAGCTCGAATTCGGCACCAACGAGAACGGTAAGTTCCTCTCCGGCGCGCAGAACGCCATCGCCGGTCTGAAGGCGAACGGAGCCGACGTCATCATCGGTCTGGTCCACTTGGGCGTGGACGACGAGTCCGTACCCTACCGCTCCATCGACCTCTATGAGCAGATCAAGGACGACGTGGACTTCCTGATCGACGGCCACTCCCACACCGTCATGACTGAGGGCCCCAACGGCGAGCCCATCCAGTCCACCGGCACCAAGGCCAGCAAGACGGCTTTCATGAACGTGGGCTGCATCGTCATTGACAACGACACCAAGGCCATTGTGGACCACTATCTGATCCCCCTGGGCGAGGACGCTCCCGTTGACGAGGAGGTCGCGGCTGTGGCCCAGACCATCATGAACGCCGTGAACGCCGAGTACGGCGCGGTCTTCGCCCAGTCCGCCGTGGAGCTCAACGGCGACAAGGCCCCCGGCAACCGCAACATGGAGACCAACCTGGGCGACCTGATCACCGACGCCCTGCGCTGGAGCGTCATGAAGGATATGGACGCCGAGACCCTGGGCGTGCCCGAGGATAACGTGGTCGCCATCACCAACGGCGGCGGCATCCGGGCCTGGATCCACGCCGGCGACGTCACGATGAACGACGTCAACACCGTCCTTCCCTTCGGCAACACCGTGGCCGTGGTCTACGTGACCGGCGCGGAGCTGCTGGAGGCTCTGGAGGCTTCCACCTACTGCACCCCCGGCGCCGTGGGCGGCTTCCCCCAGATCAGCGGCATGAACATCGAGATCGATACGATGAAGTCGTTTGATGAGGGCGAGCTCTATCCCGCGTCCACCTACCATCAGCCCGCTTCCATCCGCCGCGTCACCATCAAGGACGTGAACGGCAAGGCGTTCGATCCCGAGGCCAAATACGCAGTCGTCACCAACAACTTCTGCGCCGCCGGCGGCGACACCTATTACGCCTTCAAGGCCGCCTCCTCCCAGTTCGACACCGGCATCCCCATGGACGAAGCGCTGATGGAGTTCATCAAGGAGCCCACCTTCCTGAACAGCTACATCAGCGACTTCTACGCCGAGCCCCAGGGCCGCATCACCATCAAGAACGGCTTTGAGGACGTGCAGGATCCCGGCAAGTACTACTACGCTCCCGTCTACTGGGCTTATGACCATGAGCCCCAGATCACCGGCGGCAAGACCGACACCCTCTTCGGCGTCAAGGACCCCTGCACCCGCGAGCAGATCGTGACCTTCCTGTGGAAGGCCTACGGCGCGGAGCAGCCCACCAACACCGATAACCCCTTCACCGAGGACGTCAAGGAAGGCAAGTATTACTTCAAGGCGGTCATGTGGGCCAAGGAGAAGGGCATCACCGGCGGCGTAACCAACACGAAGTTCGGCGTCGGCAAGCCCTGCACCCGTGAGCAGGCGGTGACCTTCCTGTGGAAGGCGGCAGGCGCGCCGGAGCCCAAGCTGACCGAGAACCCCTTCGAGGACGTGGTTCCCGGCAAGTATTACTACAAGGCAGTGCTCTGGGCCTTTGAGAACGGCGTCACCGGCGGCGTCAGCGAGACGAAGTTCGGCGTCGGAAAGACCTGCACCCGCGCCCAGATCGTGACCTTCCTCTATGCTGCCCTGGCCAAGGAGCACAGCTTTGAGTTCCTGGTGACCTCCGACCTCCACGGCCAGATCTTCGCCACCGACTACACCCTGCCCTATGAAAACTCCGGCACCTACAGCCGCGGCCTGACCCGCGTGGCCACCTACATCAAGGAGCAGAAGGTCGCCTTCGGCGAGAACCTCTACGTGGTGGACATGGGCGACACCTTCCAGGGCGCGCCTCTGACCTACCACTACGCCTTTGACAAGCCCGAGGAAAAGGACCCCGCCATCCTGGCCTTCCGCACCATCGGCTACGATATGTGGGTCGTGGGCAACCACGAGTTCAACTACGGCCTGGACATTCTGACCCGGCAGATGGACTACGCCGTCTCCGAGAGCACCGAGTCCGAAAAACAGCTGACCATCTCCATGGCCAACTACCTGAAGGCCGAGACCAACAACGACGAGACCAAGGACTGGGCCACCTGGAGAGACGTGGCGCCCTACGTCATCAAGGACTTTGGCGGCTGCAAGGTGGCCGTCATCGGCTTCGGCAACCCCAACGTGCCCAAGTGGGACGTGCCCGCCAACTGGGAGGGCATCTACTTCGCCAACATCATCGAGACCTACAAGCACTATGAGGCCGAGATGCTGGAGCAGGCCGACATGATCGTGGTCGTGGCCCACAGCGGCATCGACTCCGACCCCGGCTCCGACTTCATCCGGGAGCTGGTGGCCTCCACCAACACCATCGCCTTCGCCTTCTCCGGCCATGAGCACAGGAACTCCATTACCCCGGTCAAAAATACCGACGGCAAGGAGATCCCCATCCTCTCCCCCTACACCAAGGCCCGCCGCATCGCCCAGGTCAAGGTGGAATGGACCGGCGCGGAAGAGGAGCGCACCATTACCCCCGTGCTGGTGAACATGGAGGGCTACCCCATCGACGAGGAGCTGGCGGAGCTGCTGCAGCCCTACGAGACCGAGACCTGGGTGAACTACATGCTCCAGCCCATTGGCAAGGCCCTGGGCGACTACCCCGCCGCCAACCTGGGCACCGCCCCCTCCGCCTTTATGGATCTGATCAACACCGTTCAGACCTGGGGCGCCTATGACAACAACGGCCAGAACACCCCCGACAAGACCGAGGACGACACGCCCGCCATGCTGTCCATCTCCGCGCCTCTGACTTCCGGCGACAAGGCCAATCTGATCGCCGAGGGCGACATCTACCTGGGCGACATGTTCGGCCTCTACCGCTTCGAGAACTGGTTCTACCAGATCACCATGAGCGGCGAGGAGGTCCATCAGTGGCTGGAGTTCGCCGCCACCAAGATCCGCGTGGACGAGGAGGGCGAGCCCTACGTCACCAGCGGCGATCTGACCTACTACGACGTCATTATGGGCGACGGCTTCCACTATGACATTGACGTGAGCAAGCCCGAGGGCGAGCGTGTGGTCAAGATGACCTACAATGGCCAGCCTGTCGCGGCGGATCAGGCCTTCACCGTGGTCGTCAACAACTACCGCTACAACGGCGGCGGCAACTACGTCAAGTGGCTCAACGACCACGGCTGCAGCTTTACTGCCAACGACCCCGACCGCATCATCTACTCCACCCAGTACGACATGATCCAGGGCGAGGACGAGGGCCAGGCCAGAGCCCTGCTGGTCTCCTACATCAAGAAGGAGACCGCCGAGCACGGCGGCATCACTCCATTCATCACTTCCACCTGGACCGTCCGGAACGGCGCGGCCGAGGAGGAAGGGGTTGTGACCTCCTTCCCCAGCACGGACAACGCCGACATCGAAAAGTACGGCAACATTTTCACCAGCCTGAACGCTGACGAGCTCTTTGCC
>JAFYAB010000060.1 GCA_017540945.1 Oscillospiraceae bacterium
AAAGGGGGACGACCCCTTTTGGCCGTTTGAATGAGGAGAGGGGCCCGGGGAGAGGGGAGAGATTCGGAATCTTCCCTCTCCCCGGTGCGTCTTTGCTGACTTTCTGCGCAATCAGAAAGTCAGGCCGCCGGCAGGCATGCCGGCCTGCCATAAAACGCAACGCAGGCGATAATCGGAACGCAAGGGGAAACGGATTGCCACGCCAGTGACATCGGTCACTGGCTCGCAATGACAGAACTGGGAGGCTGTAAGCTCGGGCGGGCGCTCGATGAGCGCCCCTACGGCGTGGGTGGTGGTCGGAGGGTATTCCTATGGAGGCATGTCCATGCTCCTGTTCTCTCCCCGGGGCGGCGGCAAAAAGAATCAGTTTTCGTAGAACGCGGGGAGGGAAGCCGGAATAGAATGAAACAAACGAGGGGGCGACAGCAATGGAAATCGGCTTGGACCGGCTGGAGCCGGGGCAGCGGGGGACGGTTTTGCGGCTGGAGCTGCCGCCGTCCCGGGTGGCGGCCCCGGCCCGCCTGGGGCTGATTCCCGGCGCCGGGATCGCCTGTCTCCGCCGCGTTCCCCTGGGGGATCCGGCGGTCTACCGCTTCGGGGGACTCACGGCGGCAATGCGCCGCGGGGACGCTGCCGGGATCATCGTTGCTCCGGAGCGGGCAGATCTGGGTTCGTCAGGCTGAGCGACCGGGATCAAGGTGCAAGGATCAAGGTTCAAGGATCAAGGATCAAGGCGCAAGGCGCAAGGCAGCAGGGCTCTTGGGCCTTGAAGCTTGCAGCTTTCTGCAGAGATTGGAGGAATGTCCATGCCATATACCGTCGCCTTTGTCGGCTGTCCCAACGTGGGGAAATCCACGGTCTTCAACGCCCTGACGGGGCTGCGGCAGCACACGGGGAACTGGACCGGAAAGACCGTGGATCCGGCCCGGGGCCGCTGGAGCCTGGACGGGCTGCGCTGGGAGGCCGTGGACCTGCCGGGGATCTACGCTCTGGCGGGGGGCACCCCGGAGGAGCGGGTGGCGGCGGACTGGCTGGCGGCGCATCGGCCGGACGTGCTGGTGGTCGTTTTGGACGCCACGGCCCTGGAGCGGAGCCTGGCCCTGGCGTTGGAGCTCCGGGCACGATTCCCCGCCGACGGGACCACCGGGCTGCTCCTGTGCCTGAACCTGACGGACGAGGCGGAGCGCCTGGGTCTGGCCCTCGACGGGGAAGCCCTGTCCCGGGCCCTGGCCTGCCCCGTGGTCCCCACCCGGGCGGACCGGCGGGAAACATACGAGCGCCTGCGGCGGACGATCGCGGTTCTCTCCGCCGCCCCACAGCTGTCCTTGCCCGGCCAGTGCGCGCAGCGGCGGCAATCCGAGGCTCCCGTCCCCAAAAGCGCACCCATCCGGGACGCCGCAGCGCTTGCCGCCGCCGTCACGAAACGCACGGCCCGTCCACGCCGGGACTGGGACCGGCTGCTGCTGGGGAAATGGACGGCTTACCCCCTTGTGCTGCTCCTGCTCTTCGTCCTCTTTTACCTGACGGTCCGGGGCGCCAACCTGCCCTCGGCCCTGCTGGAGCGGGCCTTCGACCGTCTGGGGGCGCTGCTGGCCCGGGCCCTGTCCGGCCTGCCGCCCGCGCTGCGGAGCCTGCTTCTGGAGGGGATCTATGGCACCGCGGCCAAGGTGACGGCGGTGATGCTGCCGCCCATGGCGATCTTCTTTCCCCTCTTCTCCCTGCTGGAGGATCTGGGCTGGCTGCCCCGGGCGGCCCTGCTGCTGGACCGGCCCTTCGCGGCCTGCGGCTCCTGCGGGCGGCAGGGCCTGTGTATGTGTATGGGTCTGGGCTGCAACGCCGTGGGGGTCACTGGCTGCCGGATCATCCCCAACGAAAGGGAACGCCTGGCTGCCATCGTGACCAACGCGCTGACGCCCTGCAACGGCCGCTTTCCCACCCTGATCCTGTTGGCCGGGCTGCTCCTGAACCGGGGCGGGGAGCGCTCGCCCCTGGCCGCGGCGGGGCTGCTGACCCTCTGCCTGCTGCTGTCCGGCGGCGTCACGCTGCTGGTCACCGCCCTCCTTCGCAAAACGCTCCTGAAGGGGGAGGGAACCTCCTTTCTGCTGGAGCTGCCGCCCTTCCGACGGCCCAGGCTGGGGCGGCTCCTGCTGCGCTCCCTGCTGGACCGGAGCCTGCGGGTCCTGGGGCGGGCCCTCTGCGTGGCGGCTCCCGCCGGGGCCCTGATCTGGCTTCTGAACCGGCTCCGGATCGGGGGAGCGCCCCTGCTGACGGTCCTGGCCCGGGGTCTGGAGCCCTGCGCGTCCCTGCTGGGCCTCACGGGGACCCTGCTGCTGGCCTTTGCCCTGAGCTTTCCGGCCAACGAGCTGCTGCTGCCCCTGGCTCTGCTGATCGCCGGGAGGGCGGGCGGGGACCCGGCGGCCCTCTTCACCCTCCGCACGGCTCTCTGCGCGGCCCTCTTCACCCTCTTCCACTGGCCCTGCTCCACCACGGTCCTGACGGTGTACCACGAAACCAAGAGCCTCCGCTGGACGGCCCTGGCGGTGCTTGTCCCGACCCTTGCGGGGCTGCTCCTGTGCGCCCTGACGAACGGATTATTTGTGATCCTATCTTGACAACGGCGCCCTTTCTGGTACAATAGACGGAGAAAACGGGATTTGGCGGGATCATTCGTAGGGGCCGATGCCCACATCGGCCCTCACACCGATACGGGATAGGGCCGATGTGGGCATACTTCGTGACTCTTCGAGTTCGGCCCCTACGGCGCGCCAAATCCGTATTGTCATGAGGTAATACTGATGAATATTCTTTCTTCCTTTGAAACGGTCGCTGCCCGGCAGCCTGACAAGACCGCCGTGGCGGACGAGAACCATTGCTGCAGCTTTTCCGGCCTGCGGGATCTTGCCGCCCGGCTGGGCGCGGCGGTGCGGGCCCGTCAGCCGGAGGGCGGGGCTGTGGGAGTCCTGGTGCGCCGGGGAGCGGACACGGCGGTCCTCTTTTTTGCCGCGGTCTACGGCGGCTGCTTCTATGTGCCCCTGGACCCCGAGCTGCCGCCCCACAAGCTGGGAACCATCCTCACCGACGCCGGGATCCGGCTGGTGCTGGGGGCGGCGGGGGACGAGGACGTCCTGGACGCCGCGGAGTTCCGCGGCACGCTGCTGACCCCGGCCGACGCCGCGGAGCTTCCCGCGGAGCTGCCCGAGCTCCCTGACGAGGCCCCCCTCTACATGGTCTACACCTCCGGCTCCACCGGCAAGCCCAAGGGGGTACTGAAAAGCCACGGGGCCATGGCCTCCTACATCGCCGCCTTCCAGGCCCGCTTCGGCCTGACCGGGGAGGAGATCATCGGGAACCAGAACCCCTTCTTCTTCGACGCCGCCGCCAAGGACATCTACTACATGGCCTGCCTGGGCGCGACCCTGGAGGTCATCCCCTCGGAGAAGTTCATCTTCCCCGTGCGGCTGGTGGAATACCTGAACGAGCGGAAGATCAGCTACATCTGCTGGGTCCCCACGGCCCTGGCCATCGTCACCCAGCTGAACACCTTCCGGCAGCTCCTGCCCCAGACCCTGCGAAACGTCTTTTTCGTGGGGGAGCCCTTCCCCATCAAGCAGCTCCACAAGTGGCTGAGCACCCTGCCGGAGCTGCGTTATGTCAACCTGTACGGCTCCTCGGAGCTGGCGGGGGTCTGCTGCGCCTATGAGATACCCAGGGGGGCGCTGCCCGAGGCTCTGCCCATGGGCAGGCCTCTGCCCAACTGCCGGGTCTTTCTCCACGGGGAGGCGGGCTTCCTCTCCGAGCCCGGCGTCCTGGGGGAGGTCTGGATCGCCGGCCCGGCCCTGGCGCTGGGCTATTGGAACGACCCGGAGAAGACCGCCGCGGTCTTTACCGAGGAGAGGCTGCCCGACGGGACCCGGGCCCGGGTCCTGCGTTCCGGCGATCTGGCGGAGTACAACGAGGAGGGGAATCTGGTTTTCGTCTCCCGGAAGGACTTCCAGATCAAGCACATGGGCCGCCGCATCGAGCTGGGGGAGATCGAGACCGTGGCCGACAGCCTGCCGGAGATCGCCCGCTGCTGCTGCCTCTACAACGACGCGAAGAAGCGCATCGAGCTGTTTTGCGAGCTGAACGAAGCCTATCAAGCGGCGTCGGTTCACGAATCAAATGTAGGGACAAGCATTGCTTGTCCGCAAAACGAACCCGCCCCGGACGGCAAAGCGATCCAATCCCTGCTGCGGCCCCTGCTCTCGGACTACATGCTCCCCGCCAAGGTCCACGTCCTGGACAAGCTGCCCCTGAACCCCAACGGCAAGCTCCACCGCCAGGCCATGAAGGAAATGATGTGATCCCGTTCTCCGATATCGGAGAACGGGACGAGCATCCCGAAAACCGCCTGCCCCGTCCCTTCGGACAGGGCAGGCGGTTTTTCAGATTGTCAAAAAACTTTGATGCGCTTCTCATTCAGGCTGATCAGGACAAAAGGGAACGGGGAACAGGCAAAAGGAAACAGGAGAACGCCGTAGGGGCAAACATCGATCATCTCACAATATACAGATACGGTGCGTAATACGCACGCCGGGA
>JAFYAB010000134.1 GCA_017540945.1 Oscillospiraceae bacterium
AAGTCGGAGGAGGCATGCCGACGCTGCAAACAGCGCAGCGCCATCAACGATTGATACGGAATGGGAGTACGGATCTTTCGACTCCATTGACGTTCCGCTCAGGATGACAGCCCCGGGAGGCTGGCGGCGCAGGGTGGCGCATACTGTGCGCCGCTACAGGCGGGGCGGCTGACCGTCGATCCGCATCCGCCGTCTCCGATTACCTGTTCCCTCCCGGATATACTGTGTTCCGAACTTTTTTGACACGCTGAGACGGCCTTTCCCAAGCCCGGGAAAGGCCGTCTCTGTGGTTTTCAAAAAGGGGCGGGCCGATGGGGGGCGGCCCTGCGGGTCAATAGGGCAGCAGGGGGGCGGAGCCGTCGTCGGCGGATTCCTCGATGGCCCGGACCTCGGCGTCGTAGGAATAGCTGTCACTGACGTGGACGGTCAGGACGTCGCCCACCCTCGCGCCCAGGACGGCCTTGCCCAGGGGACTCTCCAGGGAGATCAGGCCCTCGCTGGGATTGGTGCGGACGGTGGAGACCACCTGGATGATCATTTCCTCCTCGTCCTCGGGGAGCCAGAGGGTGACCCGGTCGTAGAGCTTGGCGCCGCCGGGGCGGCCCCGGTCCTCGTCGATGATCTTCGCGGTTTTGATCATGTTTTCCAGGTAGCGCATCCGGGAGTCGTTCTTCCGCTGGGCGTCCTTGGCGGCCTTGTACTCGTAGTTTTCGCTGAGGTCGCCGAAGGCGCGGGTCCGCTTGACCTCCTCCATGATGGCGGGGCGGATGTTCAGCCGGCGGTCCTCCAGCTCCTTTTCCATCAGGGCGATATCCTGCTTGGTCAGCTTGTCATGCATGGACGGGTTCTCCTGTTCTGGCGTAGCGCTTGGTCATTTCCAGAATCTCGGCGGCCAGCTTCTTGTCGGGCAGCTCCTTGAGCCGCCAGCTCCAGTTGGAGGTGCTCAGCTCGCCGGGGGCGTTCATCCGGGCTTCGGCGCCCAGCTCCAGCCAGTCCTGCATCTGAGCGACGAAGAGCTTGGACACAGAGCCCATGCCGGAGCGCAGGAAGCCGCGGATGTAGCCCTCCTCCTTGGTCAGCGCCAGGTACTTGACGGCCTTTTCCACGATCTCCTCGTCCTCCTCGTCCAGCCATTGGGCCAGGGTATAGTTGTCGTGGGTGCCGATGTAGCAGACGGAATTCTGGGTGTGGTTGTGGGGCAGATAGTCGCCGTTGTCGCCGTAGAAGGCGAATTCCAGCACCTTCATGCCGGGGAAGCCGGAGTCCCGCAGCAGCTGCTCCACCTCGGGCGTCTGGTAACCCAGATCCTCCGCGATGAAGTCCACCTCGGGAACGCCGTTCCGCAGGGCGTTGACCAGCTTCATGCCGGGGCCCTTGACCCATTTGCCGTTGCGGGCGGTCTCTTCACCGAAGGGCACGGCCCAGTAGCTCTCCAGGCCGCGGAAGTGGTCGATGCGGATCACGTCAAAGAAGCGGGCAGAGGCCCGGACCCGCTGGATCCACCAGGCAAAGCCGGTTTGCTCATGCTTGGGCCAGTCGTAGAGCGGGTTGCCCCAGAGCTGGCCGTCCTCGGAGAAGCCGTCGGGCGGGCAGCCCGCCACGCCGATGGGGGCGCCGGAGGCGTCCAGCTGGAAGAGCTCGGGATTCAGCCATACGTCGCAGGAGTCCAGGGTCACGTAGATGGGGATGTCGCCGATGATCTTGATGCCGTTTTTCTTAGCATAGGCGAAGAGTTTGTCCCACTGTTCGCTGAAGAGATATTGAGTGAAGGCGCAGCAGGAGATGTCCTCCTTCAGCTCTTCCCGATAGCGCTTCAGGGCTTCGGGATCCCGGCGGGCGGCCTTTTCAGGCCACTGGTTCCAGGGCAGACCGCCGAACTTCTGCTTGAGGGCCATGAAGAGCGCGTAATCCTCCACCCAGGGATTGGCCGCCCGGAAGGCGGCGAATTCCGCTTTCCGCAGCTCCCGGCCCCGGCGGTAGGCCCGCTCCAGCAGGGGCAGGCGGTAGTGGTACATGGCCGCGTAGTCCACCCGACCCGGCTTCCCCCAGAAGCAGCCCTCCAGATCCTCAGGCTCCAGGAGACCCTCCTTCAGCAGGGTGTCGATGTCCACGAAATAGGGGTTGCCCGCATAGACGGAGCAGCTCTGATAGGGGCTGTCGCCGTAGCTGGTGGGGCCGATGGGAAGGACCTGCCAATAGCGCTGGCCCGCGGCCTTCAGAAAGTCGATGAACCGATAGGCCTCCTGACCCAGGGTGCCGATGCCGTACTTGGTGGGCAGGGAGGAGATGTGCAACAGAATACCGCTTTCTCGTTTCATGCGATCTCACCTCGTAATAATAGTATGGGGATCTCTCCTTATTATAACAACAATCAACACGAAAGGCAAGAGCGAATCAAAAAAATCGGGATTTGGCGATATGAATGTAGCGCGGGCAATCTGCCCGCAATATTGATAAGCTCCCACCGTAGGGGCCGATGCCCACATCGGCCCTTTCCCCGGACGACACGGAGGGCCGATGTGGGCATCGGCCCCTACGGGTCGCTCTTCGCAAAGCCTCCCCCCAAGGGGAAGGCATCCCGCCAAATCCGAATTTGCGCGCAAAAACACTTGACAGACGCGCCGCGCTGTGTTATACTTGCCTGCGAAAAGTCTGAAGGCGGGAGAGAGAGGCCGAAAGACCGCTCACAACGCTGATACGTACCCGTCCGACGACAGGGTACGTTTTTTCTTTTTGCCCCCGCAGGGACGGCGCTCTGCCGTCCGCTCCCCAGCAATCCCCCAAAACCTCCACACGGAAAGAAAGAGAGGAACTCCCATGAAGCTCATTTACGGAATCAAGGACAAACCCAAGTTTTCTCAGCGCATCGTCTTTGCCTTCCAGCAGGTGCTGGCGATCATGGCCGCCACCCTGGCCGTTCCCGCGGTAATCAACGAAGCCACCGGTTCCGCGATGGACCCCGCCGCCGCCCTCTGCGGCGCTGGCCTCGGCACCATCGTCTATCTGCTCTTTACCCGCTCCAAGAGCCCCGTCTTCCTGGGCTCCTCCTTCGCCTTCATCGGCTCCATGTGCGCGGCCTTCGGCGGCGCCGCGACCATGGCCCTGGGCTATCTGGGCCTGATCCTCGGCGCTGTGCTGGCGGGACTTGTCTATGTGATCCTGGCGATCTTTGCCAGGACCCTGGGCACCGACTGGCTCAATAAGCTGATGCCCCCCGTGGTCATCGGCCCCACCGTGGCCATCATCGGTCTCTCCCTGGCCCCCAACGCCATCGCGGATCTGCTGAAGAGCGGCGTCCACGAGCAGGTCATGCAATATTCCATCGAGCTCCGGAGCGGCATCCCCCACATTGTTGAGAGCCTGGTGGACACCGCCACCGGCTCCGTCCATGTCTGTCTGGTCTGCGGCCTGATCACCCTGCTGACCACGGTGCTCTTCGCCACCTACGGCAAGAAGATGTCCCGGCTGATCCCCTTCATCCTGGGCATCCTGGCGGGTTATCTCTGCGCCTGTATCTTCTACGTCATCGGCAATATCACCGGCAACGACATGCTGAAGGTCATCAGCTTCCAGCCCTTTGCGGACTGCTTCTCCACGGTAAGTCTGGCCTCCTTTGTCTCCGTCCCCCGCTTCACCTTCCTTCAGGCCAAGGGCGCCTTCTCCGAGCTGAACTTCGGCTACTTTATCACCCTGCTGACGGCCTATGTGCCCGTGGCCTTCGTGGTCTTCGCTGAGCACATTGCCGACCATAAGAACCTCTCCTCCATCGTGGAAAAGGATCTGCTGAAGGAGCCGGGCCTGCACCGGACCCTGCTGGGCGACGGCGTGGGCTCCATGGCCGGCGCGGTCTTTGGCGGCTGCCCCAACACCACCTACGGCGAGTCCATCGGCTGCGTGGCCATCACCGGCAACGCCTCCATCATCACCATCTGGTACGCGGCGGTGCTTTGCATCCTGATCTCCTTCCTGTCCCCCTTCATCGCCTTCCTGGAGTCCATCCCCTCCTGTGTTATGGGCGGCGTCTGCATCGCCCTCTACGGCTTCATCGCCGTCTCCGGCCTGAAGATGCTCCAGAACGTGGACCTGAACGAGAACCGGAACCTCTTCACCGCCTCCGTGATCCTGATCACCGGCGTGGGCGGCCTGATCGTCAAGGTCGGCGCCGTGGAGATCCGCACCGTGGCCTGCGCCCTGATCCTGGGCATCCTGGTCAACAAGCTGCTGAGCAGAAAGAAGCAGGTGTAAGCCGCGCCTGTCACACAAAACGCCTTCCGCGTCAGACGCGGGGGGCGTTTTTGCGTGAAAAAAACTGTTGTGAAATCTTCCCCCAGGTGCTATAATGAAACAAAAAAACAATATGGATGTGTGTTATTGTGAAGTTTGGAGCCTGGAAGGTATCGTCCTTCGATGCCGGGCAGGTGCGGGAGCTGGAGCAGGCGGGCTATGGGGCTCTCTGCGCCCGGATCCTGTCGGCGCGGGGCTATGGGGACGCGGCGGCGGCGCGGGAGTATCTCCGCGGCGACGCGCCCCTGAATTCCCCGTTCCTCATGAAGGACATGAAAGCCGCCGCGGACCGGGTGCGCCTGGCCGTGGCAAGAAGAGAACACATCGCCGTCTTCGGCGACTACGACGTGGACGGCATCACCTCCACCGCCCTGCTGACGGAGTTTCTGCGCGGCATGGGCGGGCGGGTCACGCCCTATATCCCGGCCCGGCTGGAGGAGGGCTACGGTCTCAACGAGCTGGCCATCCGCTGGCTGTATAAGCGGCAGGTGAACCTGATCGTCACCGTGGACTGCGGCATCACTGCCAACGCAGAGGCGGAGCTCTGCAAAAAGCTGGGCATGGATCTGGTGATCACCGACCACCACGAGTGCAAGGACGAGCTGCCCCGGGCTGCGGCGGTGGTGGACCCCCACCGGCCCGACTGCGGCTATCCCCACACGGACCTGTCCGGCGTGGGCGTGGCCTTCCAGCTGGCCTCCGCCATCTCCGGCAACCAGGCCGGGCTGCTGGAGCGCTTCGCCGACCTGCTCTGTCTGGGCCTGGTGGCGGACGTGATGCCCCTGCGGGGCGAGGTGCGGACCATGGTGGTTAAGGGCCTCAACGCCCTGAGCCGCCCCCTGCGCCCCGGCATCGCCGCGCTGATGGAGGAATGCGGCTGCCTGGGCGGCCCTGTCACCACCTCCACCGTGGGCTATCTGCTGGCACCCAGGATCAACGCCGCCGGCCGCATGGGCCAGGTGGAGCAGGCCTTGGAGCTCTTTATGACCCGGGACCCCGAGCGGGGCAAGGTCCTGGCGGAGAGTCTCTGCCGCCTCAACCGGGAGCGGCAGCGGGTGGAGGCCGGCATCTACCAGGAGGCCGTGGCCATGCTGGGCCCGGACGCCCATCCCCACGCCATCGTCCTGGCCGGGGAGACCTGGCACCAAGGCGTGGTGGGCATCGTGGCCTCCCGCCTGTCGGAGGAGTACAACTGTCCCGCCTTCCTGATCTGCATGGACAAGGACCGGGGCAAGGCCTCCTCCCGGAGCTACGGCGGCTTCAATCTCTTTGCCGCCCTGACCCGGCTCTCGGATCTGCTGGAGAGCTTCGGCGGCCATGAGCTGGCGGCGGGCTTCACCATCCGCCGGGATCAGATCGACGCCTTCCGCACCGCGGTCACGGCCCTGGCGGAGCAGTTCCAGGCCTCCGGCCAGGCGGACAGCGCCTTGGCGGTGGACTGCGCGGTGGATTCCTCCCTGCTGACCCTGGAGAACATCCAGGCCCTGAACCAGCTGGAGCCCTGCGGCACCGGCTGCCCCATCCCCGTGCTCTGCGTGGAGGACGCCGTGGTGACCCAGCTCTCCGAGGTCGGGGGCGGCAAGCATCTACGGCTGACGATCCGCTGCAAAAACGGCCAGAGCCTGGCGGCCATCTTCTTCTCCCAGACGGCGCAGCGCATCGGCGTGGCCGTGGGCGACGCCGTGGACCTGGCCTTCACCCCCCAGATCAACGAGTTCCGGGGCACCCGCACGGTACAGCTTAATGTGGTGGATCTGCGGCTCAGCCGTCAGCTCCGAACCCAGACCGAGCGGGAGCGGGACCTGTATGGCCGCTTCACCCGCCGGGAACCCCTGAGCCCCGACGAGGCGGGGCAGCTGCTGCCCAACCGGGGAGAATTCGTGGCGGTCTGGCGCTATCTCATTGCCAACAGCCGGGAGGACCGGCTGCAGGAGAACTTCGCCTGCATGAGCCGCAAGATCATCCGCACCGCGGCCAAGACCCTGACCCTCAGCAAGACCCGGATCTGCCTGGACGTCTTCGCCGAGCAGGGCCTCATCGACCTGGACCCCAACCCCCGCTGCTGCCGCATCCGCATCACCACCGACGGCAGCAAGGTGGACCTGGATCAGAGCGCAATCGTCAAAGCCCTGCGGGCCGCCAAGGGCGGCAGCCGCCGGTAGGGAGGCCTGACCCCAGGCCGCCGTTTCCCCCGCCCGGGACGAATTGAAAATTGAGAATTGAGAATTGAAAATTGTGGTATCGTTCAAATTGCCATTTGAACGATAATCCATGATTTGCGCTCGTTTCGATGATTTTCAATTCCATTTTGCAGATGGCAATCTGCAAAACTCCGACAATTCTCAATTCTTACTTCTGAATTCTTAATTATCGAAAGGAGGCCGCTGTGATGGAGACCTTCGAGCAACACTATAACGCCATGATGGAGGCCATCCGGACCTATGTGCCCAACACGGATCTGGATCAGGTGGAGCGGGCGGTCCAATACGCCACCGAGAAGCACAAGGACCAGAAGCGCAAGGACGGCTCCCCCTATATCATCCATCCCCTGGCGGTGGCGGAGATCGTGGCCGAGATCGGCCTGGACACCGACGCCATCGTGGCGGCCCTGCTCCACGACTGCATCGAGGACACCTCCGCCTCCTTCGACGAGATTTCCAGGATTTTCGGCAAGACCGTGGCCGAGCTGGTGGAGGGCGTCACCAAGCTGACCCGGGTGGAGTTCTCCACCCTGGAGGAGCAGCAGGTGGAGAACCTGCGCAAGATGTTCATGGCCATGTCCAAGGACATCCGGGTGGTGCTGATCAAGATCTGCGACCGGCTCCACAATCAGCGGACCATGGAATACCAGAGCAAGCCCAAGCAGGTCTCCAAGTCCATGGAGACCATGGACATCTACGCTCCCCTGGCCCACCGCCTGGGCATGCAGAAGATCAAATGGGAGCTGGAGGACAGCGCCCTGCAATACCTGGACCCCGAGGGCTACAAGGAACTGGTGGACTATCTGGATGCCCACCACGACGAGGCCGAGGCCTTCATGCAGGAAATCCGGGAGAAGATCTCCGCCCGGCTGGAAGCCGTGGGCATCTCCTGCGAGATCACCAGCCGGATCAAGCACGTCTACTCCATCTACCGGAAGATGAAGGAGCAGAACAAGTCCCTGGACGAGCTCTACGACCTCTACGCCTTCCGGGTCATCGTGGACAGCATCTCCGACTGCTACAACGTCCTGGGCCACATCCATGAGATGTTCAAGCTGGTGCCGGGCCGCTTCAAGGACTATATCTCCACCCCCAAGCCCAACAACTACCAGAGCCTCCACACCACCGTCATCGGCGACGAGGGCATCCCCTTCGAGGTGCAGATCCGCACCAAGGAGATGCACGAGATCGCGGAGAACGGCATTGCGGCCCACTGGAAGTACAAGGAGGGCATCGGAGCGGGAGAAGGCAAGGAATTCGACTGGATCCGCAGGCTCCTGGAGGACCAGCAGGAGACCGACGCCGAGGACTACATCCACAGCCTCAAGGTGGACATGTTCGACGACGAGGTGTTCGTCTTCTCGCCCCGGGGCAAGGTCATCTCCCTGCCCGCCGGCTCCACCCCCATCGACTTCGCCTACGCCATCCACTCCGGCGTGGGCAACACCATGATCGGCGCCAAGGTCAACAACCGCATCGCCAGTTATGACGTGAAGCTCCACAACGGCGACATCGTGGAGATCCTCACCTCCAAGTCCGCCAAGGGCCCCTCCCGGGACTGGCTCAACATCTGCAAATCCAACCAGGCCCGGTCCAAGATCAAGCAGTGGTTCAAGCGGGAGAAGCGGGAGGAGAATATCGCCCGGGGCAAGACCAGCTTTGAGGGCGAGCTCCGCCGCATGAACATCTCCCCGGCCCTGCTCCAGGATCCGGAGCTGCAGCCCCTGCTGCTGCGGAAGCTCTCCTTCGACTCTCTGGACGATATGTACGCCGCCATCGGCTACGGCGGCATCACCTCCATCAAGGCCATGGGCAAGATCCGGGAGGATCTGCTGAAGGCCAGCCGCGCCCCCGCGGCGCCCAAGGAGACCAAGGTTCTGGAGATCGCCCAGCCGGTCCAGCAGGACCGGCACGGAAACTCCGGCGTCATCGTGGAGGACATCGATTCCTGCATGATCAAGTTCTCCCGCTGCTGCACCCCGGTTCCCGGGGACGACATCGTGGGCTTCATCACCAAGGGCTACGGCGTCTCCATCCACCGGCGGGACTGCCCCAACGCCCGGGCCGCCAACAATCCGGACATGGCCGCCCGCTGGGTCAACGTCTCCTGGGTCACCAGCGGCGAAAAGCCCTTTGCCACCACCCTGGAGGTCCTGTCCCAGGACCGGGACGGCCTGCTCCTGGACGTGTCCTCCGCCCTCACCACCCAGCAGATCCGCATGAAGGAGATCAACGGCAAGGAGCTCCCCGGCGGCCGCTGCCAGTTCACCGTCACCTTCGAGGTCAAGGGCCTGGAGCAGCTCACCAACGTCATGAACCGCCTGCGGAGCATCGAGGGCGTCGTGGAGGTCAAGCGCGGGCAGAATTAGGGATCCGGGATTAAGGATTAGAGTGCTGGAAGGGGAAAGGTACACTCATAGAGCACCCGCCCGCCTGCGGTACCACCCCCCGACGACCACCCACACCGTAGGGGCGCTCACCGAGCGCCCGCCCGCATCACCACCCTCCGACGACCACCCACGCCGTAGGGGCTGCTCTTACCCGCAGGGTGAGCAGCCCGCCCCGCCGCAGGCGGGGAACGACCACCGCCAACACTGTAGGGCCGCTCACCGAGCGCCCGCCCGCATCACCACCCTCCGACCACCGCCAATACCGTAGGGGCGGCCATTGGCCGCCAGCCCGAGGCAGAAACCCTCCGATTTTGTCATTCTGCCTTGCCCTGAGCGTAGTCGAAGGGGCAGCGAAGAATCCGTCTCCTCTTTGCGTTTCGATCATCGCCTGCATTGCGTTTTATAGCAGGCCGGCATGCCTGCCGGCGGCCTGACTTTCTGATTGCGCAGAAAGTCAGCAAAGACGCACCGGGGAGAGGGAAGATTCCGAATCTCTCCCCTCTCCCCGG
>JAFYAB010000052.1 GCA_017540945.1 Oscillospiraceae bacterium
CGGCTGGAAGCCCTGGTGCAGGAGGCCAAAGAGACCGGCCTGGTCCTGCTGCTGGTCCTCCTGGTCCTGGGCAATGTGACCTTTCTGCTCTATGACATTCTGTTGAACCGCCTGACGGTCTTGTACCGCATAAAAAAGTAAGAAGTAAGAAGTAACAAGTGTCCAAACTGTCACCTGTTACTTCTTACTTCTTACTTTACCTATTACTTATTGCCTGTTACTTACTCCCACAGCTCCGCCGTCACAAACAGCCGTCCCTTCCTGGACTGTCCGCCGATCTCCGCAACCGTGGCTTTCCCGTGACCCTTCAATGAAATGACGTCGCCCTCGGAAACGGGGGCGTCGTTTTTCAGGCAGGGGAGGTAGTTCAGGCAGGCGGCACCGCCGGCGATCAGCTTGACGGCCTGGGTCCTGGAGAGCCGGAAACTCTCCCCCAGGATCGCGTCGAAGCGGGGGCTCTGGACCGTAAATTGAACCGTCTTCCGCTTCCGCTCGGGCTCCGGCACGGCGGAGAGAGGAATGACCGCGGCCTTGACGCTGACCCGGCCCGCCTGCTCCAGGGAGGCCAGCTGCTCCGCCACCGAGGGCAGGCAGAAGACCCAGGCCCGCTGTCCCTGAACCCAGATGTCACCCAGCCATTCCCGGCGGACTCCGAGGCCCAGCAAGGCCCCTAAATAGTCCCGGTGCCCGGGCTCGCCGTAAAAGGCCTCTATGGCCACAGCCCGGATATACGCCTCGGCCCCGAAATCCTCCGCCGTCATCCAGTCCGGCAGGAAGAAGGCCGCTCTTCGCTCACAGTCCGGCAGTCCGCCTGAGAGCAGCATCCGACAGCCGGTTATTCGGTTAACATAATTACTGATCGCCGCTTGCTCTGCCGGCGTCAGAAACGTAGTGTGCGTGACGACATTTGCCCGATCGCACTGCCGGTACAAATCGTCAACGCGCTTGAATAATGCCTCGTGTTCCATGTTGTTCCCTGTATGTGAAATCGGGATTTATCGAGCAGCGCCGTAGGGGCCGATGCCCACATCGGCCCTATCCCGTATCGACGTGAGGGCCGATGTGGGCATCGGCCCCTACGGTTAGATAACTCCCGATTTGCCCGTCACTGCGTTCCGCTGAACTGTTCCCCGATGGTCCCCATCTTATCCCGGTTGTGGGACCGCAAAAACTGCTCGATATCCCCGTAGATCCGGTCGATCTCCTCACCGAACTCCCGGGCGGACTGGCGCAGCACGCCGGAGCGCAGGGCGGAGACCTGGATCAGATTGTCAGACGTGACAATGCGCAGCTGCTCATTTTTTCCAATGTCGTAGAGCAGGCGCTCGATGTAAGCGTCGCCGGTCTCGTTTTCCCTGGTGTATACCACCCGGACCCCATGATAGTCGAAGCGTTCGCCCTTGCCGCCCTTGACCTTGTAGGCGTCGAAGACCAGGACGGTTTCCGTGCGGGTGAAGGCCGCATAGTTTGCCAGGATCTCCATGAGCCGTTCCTGGGCCTGCTGAAAATCTGTCTCCGCCAAGGCGGCCAGCTCCGGCCAGGCGTAGATCACGTTGAAGCCGTCCACCACCAAATATTTCGTGACCTTGCGCTCCGGCAAAGGCCGCTCCGGCTCCGGCTCCGGCACGGAGCGCCACACCGACGCCGAATACTGGGGCCGTTTGATGGGCCCGAACTCCCGCTCCAGGATGGCCTGGAGCTCCTTTTCGTCGATGCTCAGCCGCCGCCGGGCGGGGGTACGCACTTCGCGCTTGGGGGCCATTACGCTTTCCAGGTGCATGTTTGCGAAGACCTTGTCCCACTTGACCGTAAAGCCGCCGCCGTGGGCGCAGAAGACGGAGTCGGGGGTGTTGTCCAAATCCGCCTCGGGGTCGTAGGGATTGGCCGCCCGGACAGCGTCCGGATCGTGGCACAGATCGTATCCGTCCACTTCCAGACTCAGCTTTCCCACGCCCCGGGTATAGGCGGCCAACTCCCGGGCGTAGTCCGTCATGCTGCTCACGGGGACACGGCCCCGGAGCAGGCTCAAACCGCCCAGATCCTCGGGGGTGTCGAAGCTGCCGAAGCGGGCCTTGATATCCGTGATGGCCCGGCCGATCTGGGCGGTGGGGAGCTCCAGCCGGAAGCGATACCAGGGCTCCAGGATCACGGAGGGGACCTGCATCAGACCCTGGCGCAGGGCCCGATAGGTGGCCTGGCGGAAGTCCCCGCCCCCGGTGTGCTTCAGGTGGGCCTTACCGGCGGCCAGGGTGATCTTCATATCCGTGATGGGCGCGCCGAGGGCGGTTCCCAGGTGCTCCTTCTCCATCAGGTGGGTGAGGATCAGCCGCTGCCAATGCCGGTCCAGCCTGTCCTCGCTGCAGGAGGAGGCGAAGACCAGACCGCTGCCCCGGGGCAGGGTCTCCAGCAGCAGGTGGACCTCCGCGTAGTGGCGCAGGGGCTCGTAGTGACCAACGCCCTCCACGGTCCGGTCGATGGTCTCCTTGTAGAGGACCCGGCCCCGGCCCAGCTCCACGGCCAGGTCGAAGCGATCCAGGATCACGCTCTTTATCACCTCCGCCTGGACCTCTCCCATGAGGCCCACGGAGAGCTCCTGGAGCCGAGGGTCCCAGCGCAGCCGCAGCATGGGGTCCTCGGCCTCCAGCTGCCGCAGCTTGGGCAGCACCAGCCGGGGGTCCGTTCCAGCGGGCAGGCCGATGCGGTAGTGCATCACGGGCTCCAGGACCGGGCTGCCCGCGGCGGCCTCCATGCCGAAGCCCTGGCCGTTTTTGGCTGCTGCCAGACCCACGGCGGCGCAGACCTCCCCGGCAGGAACCTCCTCCAGGGCGATAAAACGCCCGCCGTTGTACCGCCGCAGCTGGGTCAGCTTCTCCTCCAGGCCGTCGTATTTGAGGACGTCCCGGACCCGCAGGGTCCCCCCTGTGACCTTCAGGTGGGTCAGCCGCACGCCCTGGGCGTCGTGACTGATCTTGAAGACCCGGGCGCCGAAGGCCTCCGGCCATTGCCGGGGCCGCAGCAGAGCGGTGAAAGCGTCAAGAAACGCCTCCACGCCCTCCAGCTTCAGCCCGGAGCCGAAGAAACAGGGGAAGGCCTCCCGGGCGGCAAAAAGCTCCCGGCAGGCGGCAGGGGAGAGAGCCCCTGTTTCCAGATATTCCTCCATGGCGGCCTCTCCGCACATAGCCAGCTGCTCGTCCCGCTCCGGATTGTCCGGGGAGAAATTCACCACTCCGTCTCCCAACTCCCGCCGAAGACCGGCCAGCAGCTCTGCCCGGCTGTTCCGGGCCAGGTCCATCTTGGTGACAAAAATAGCCGTGGGGACCTGGTAGTGGTCCAGCAGCTTCCAGAGGGTCCGGGTGTGGGCCTGGACCCCGTCGGTGCCGCTGATGACCAGGATGGCGCAGTCCAACACCCGGAGCATCCGTTCCGTCTCGGCGGAGAAATCCACATGGCCCGGCGTGTCCAGCAGAGTCAATCCCCAGCCGCCCCACTCCACATGGGCCTGGGCCGCGAAGATGGTAATGCCCCGCTCCCGCTCCAGGGGATCGAAGTCCAGGGCCGTATCCCCGTGGTCCACCCGCCCCGGGCTGCGGACCAGCCCGCAGCGGTAGAGGATGGCTTCCGCCAGGGTCGTCTTTCCCGCGTCCACGTGGGCGAGCAAGCCGACTGTGACGTGGTTTCGCTCATTCATACCTTTATCCTTTCAAAGTGAATAGTTAATGGTGAATAATCAATAGTTTCGGTATTTTTCAAATCTGCGATTTGAAAAATGAAATTCAATTCGTCGCGAAGCGACACCTCAATTATTCACGATTCATTATTCACTCAACCAAGCGGCTTCTGCTTCATCCTCGCCCAGCTCCGGGGGTACTGCTCCGGCGTTTTGCCGGTCTTGTGGATGACGATGACGGAGTGTACCGCGCCGCCGATCTCATATCCTTCGGTACGCTCATAAGAGCCCCCCAAAATACGGATGGCCTTGGCCGCCTCGTGGAGCTCCTCCTCCGCCTGGGCGCCTTTCATAGCGAGGAAGTAGCCTCCCTTGTGCACAAAGGGCAGGCAGAGCTCGCAGAGCAGATCCAGCCGGGCCACGGCCCGGGAAGTTACCACGTCAAACTTTTCTCTGTAGTCCCGGGCGAAGTCCTCGGCCCGGCCGGTCAGGAAGCGGGCCTCTACGCCCAGCTCCGGCAGGGCTTCCGCTTCCAGCCAGCGCATGCGCTTTTGCAGGCTGTCCAGCAGGGTCAGCCGCAGAGAGGGCTCCGCGATCTTCAGCGGCACCCCGGGGAAGCCTGCCCCGGTGCCCACGTCCAGCAGGGATTTCCCCGCCAGGGGCAGGACCTTCAGCAGGCTCAGACTGTCCAGCAGATGCAGCTCGGCGGCCTGCTCCGGGGCGGTAATGGCGGTCAGGTTCATGACCTTGTTCTTCTCCAGCACCGCTTCCCCGAAGCGCACGACGGCGTCCACCCGCTCCTCCGGCAGCGTGATCCCCAGGCGCTGCAGGCCCGCAATCAGCGTTTCTTTCATATCGTTTTCCTCCGTTGCGTGGGGTCAGATTCAGTTTCATAAGTCCGCAGTGCCGGCGATCTGCCGGCCAAATTCGGATTTGTGGAGCTGAGTGACCAGTCACCAGTCACCAGGAGACGGGGGTCGCGGATTGCCACGGCCAGTTTGCGAACTGGCCTCGCAATGACCCGCCTGTAGCGGCGCACAGACCCGTAGGGGCCGATGCCCACATCGGCCCTCACACCGATACGGGATAGGGCCGATGTAGGCATCGGCCCCTACGAATGATCCCGACAAATCCCGATCTATTTTATTATACCATGTTTTTCCCATGGATGGAAGCACATTTTTCCGAACGGTTGACATTTCCGGGAAGCGGTGCTACACTGGAAAAAACGCAAGGAGGAAGGAACTGTGAAAACCATTACCGTCAAGGGCGCGGGCCGGGCCTCGGCGCCGGTGGATACCGTGGAGCTGAGCTTCCGGGTCTGGGCCAAAAACAAAAACTATGACAAGGCCCTGGAGGCTGCCGACAAGAAGCTCTCCGCTCTGGAGACCGCGCTGACCGCCGCCGGGTTCCCCAAGGAGGACTTCCAGACCGCGGGCTTCCACGTCAACACCGAGTACGAGGGCGTCTGCGACGACAAGGGCCAGTATCGCAACGTCTTTACCGGCTACAACTGCAGCTACGACCAGCTCCTGCGCTTCGCCTTCGACGCCGCCCGGCTGAGGGAGGCTCTGTCCGCCGTGGCCGCCAGCAAGGCCCAGCCCGAGCTCCAGGTCCGCTTTACGGTCCGGGAGCCCGAGAAGCTGGAGGCCGCGCTGCTCCGCAGCGCCGCCGAAAGCGCGAAAAGCCGGGCTGAGCTCCTCTGCGCCGCCGCGGGCAAGAGCCTGGGCGAGCTTCAGCGCATCGATTACGACGTGAGCCGCCTGAACTTCCAGTCCGAGACCATGATGGACCTGGCCGCCGAGTGCGCCATGCCCCAGATGGCCGGCGGCATGGCCAAGCGCAGCCTCGGCGCCTCCCTCCGCCCCCAGGACGTGGACCTGCAGGATACCGCCGTTTTCGTCTGGGAGATACTCTGATTCCTGACATTGCGAGACCAGTCCGCAGACTGGTCGTGGCAATCCGTACTTTCGCTTGAATATACGGAGACGTTTTATGGACCGCACATCTATAATCAACAGCTTCTACGACGGCTATTACGAGGACAGCCGGCTGTCCCGAAGCCGCCACGGGCAGTTGGAATATCTGACGACCATGCGCTTCATCCGCCGCTTCCTGCCCAAGGGCGGCGCGGTCCTGGAGCTGGGCGCGGGCACGGGGCGCTACTCCGTGGCCCTGGCGCGGGAGGGTCATCCCGTCACGGCGCTGGAACTGGCGGAGAAGAACCTGGCCCTGCTGCGGCAGAACGGCGCGGGGCTGGACAATCTCACGGCCCTGCAGGGCGACGCCGTGGACCTGAGCCGCTTTGCCGACGGCAGCTTTGATCTGACCCTCTCCTTCGGCCCCCTGTACCACCTCTACGAGGATGCCGAGCGGGCCGCCGCCCTCCGGGAGGCGGTCCGGGTCACGAAGCCCGGCGGGGTGATCATGACGGCCTTCCTCTCGGTCCACGCCGTCCTCTGGGATAACTACCTGCGGGGCAATCTGGCCGACGGCCTGGCGGAGAACTTCGACGAGCACTACCGCGTCCGCCACTTCCAGGACCAGCTCTTCACCGCTTATGATATCCCGGAATTCGAGGCCCTGTTTGACGGCCTGTCCGTGACCCGCGTCACGACAGCCGCCGTAGACGGCCCCCTGGAGCTGGCGGAGGGACGTTCCGACTTCGCCATGTCCGAGGAGGAATTCGCGGCCTACGCCCAATACCATCTGCGCTTCTGCGAAAGCCGGGAGCTGCTGGGAAGCTCGTCCCACCTGATCCATATTTGCCGAAAAAACAGCGAATGAAGCACTTGCAACCGCCGGTTGCGAAATTGCCTATCATTATAGCTTGTGTTCCACCGTGTTTTTTGGTACGGTTTGACTGAAAGGAGGAGTTATGGCATTATCGGAAAAGCTCTATCAGCTCCGCAGACAGAGCGGGCTCTCCCAGGAACAGCTGGCGGAAAAGCTGAACGTATCCCGGCAGGCCATCTCCAAATGGGAATCCGGGGATTCACTTAGATAAAGATACCACACCATTCCCACGCTGACTTTTGCTCAACCGATACAGCCGGAGGGCTGGATAACAAGAAAAGGCGGTATGCGCCCCGTAGAGGGGTAGCGTACCGCCTTTTCTTGTGGGGGGTTTCCAAAGGGGGCAACGCCCCCATTTGGCACACGACTTTGCGAAGCAAAGTGTAGTGTTGTTCGGGCCCAGGTGAAATCGCCACTGCGGGACAGGTAGAAAAAGCCAATTTCGGCTCAAGAGAAAAAGCCACTACCCGAATCCTTTCAAATCCTCTATACTGAATAGCGACCAAACA
>JAFYAB010000135.1 GCA_017540945.1 Oscillospiraceae bacterium
CCGTGACCTTGTACCAGTTGTCGCCGTGCTCGTCCACGCCGACTGCCGTCATCTGCACGCCGGGGAAGGCGTCGTTCTCATTGCTGTTGCCGAAAGCGTAGACCCAGCCTTCGGCGTTGTCGTCCTGATCGACGAAGTACAGGTCCACCAGATCAAGAGCGGGCAGGACCGTGTGCTCGCGGCTCAGCTCAATGCCGCAACGCTGGCAGTAGACGACCATATCGTAGCCGCCTTCAGAAGTCTCAGTAGGCGCTGTCACATTCTCTTTTACCGGCTCACCGGGCAGGTGGCCGAGAGCGGAGACCGGTTCTTCCTCCTGGGGAACGCCGGTCCGCAGACCCACATAGGCTTTTGCGCCCGGTTCCGTACAGGTGGGCGGCGTTGTGTACTGCTTTTCCTGGGGCCAGACGTCATTGATCCGCTCGTTGACGTTCAGCTTGCCATCCTCGCGATAGACGTAGTAGACCACATAGCGGTTGCCGTTTTCATCCAGCGGATCGTCCCAGGCATCCCGTATAAACTGCAGCTCTTCGGTCTGGTGGCCGGACTCATAGCCGCCGTTTTGGCCGTCATGGAAGAAGATACAGTCATATAACTCGGTATTCAGGGTGATTTTATAGTAGTTGTGACCGTCCTTCTCTATTCCCTGGAAATCCAGTTCTTCGTTGGAATCGACTTCCTCAGGCGGATCTTCCTGAGGGTAGTAGTTCACATAGACGCTTCCCAGATCCGTCTCATTAACAAAGTAGATGTCGATATCCTCAAACTCATCAAGATTCTCGCCGGTCGCCGCTTGAACATCCCGAAGCGGGACAGAGGGATTCCGCCGGGCTGAGCTCCCTTCCTCTTCCCGGATCCGTTCCATGGGTTTTGCCTTTACGGCGCTGACCGGCGCGACCAGCAGGGAGGCCAGCATGACAAGGGCCAGTACAACGCTGAGCGCTCTTTTCATCATATGCATGACTCCTTTCCATAAAACAGAGGACGTCCCTATCGCTTCTTGTAAATGCGCATAGAAATGCACATTACATTTCACAGTATATTATATCATCATTTATTTTCAATTTCAATCCCTAATTTTTTATAATCCTTACTTTGCCGGAGCATGCGGGCGGCAAATTCTGATTGCATTTCCCAGCGGCTGCTGGTATAATAGTTGTATTCCGGGTCCTGCGGGGCCGAAGGAGGATGCCGTATGAAATGGCTGCGCGAGATCCCCTGGTTTTTTCGCCGGGTACGGCGGATGGAGATCCATATTTTTTCCGCCTATGCCGCCTTTTTCTGGATCCTGGCCATCTTTCCGGCCACGATGCTGTTGATCAGCATTCTGCAATACACCCCCATCTCCCCGGACTCCCTGCGGGTCCTGCTGGAGAAGGCTGTCCCCGCCAGTCTGTACGCCCTGACCGACTACATGATCGACGAGCTCTTCGCCGTGGACTCCCCTGCCGTGCTGTCTATCTCCGCCGTGGTGGCTCTGTGGCTGACCTCCAACGGCGTACTGAGTCTGATGCGGGGGCTGAACCGGATCTATGTGGTGATCGAGACCCGAAACGGTCTGCTGCTGAGACTGCGCTGCATCCTGTTTTCCCTGGCCGGGATCGCAGCCGTCGTCGTGATCCTGGCTCTGTATCTGATCAGTCAGGATCTGATTTTTCTGCTGCTGCAGGAGGGCAGCCTGCTGGGCGAGCTGCTGCTGCGGATCTCCCGGTTGAAATACGTGCTGACCGTGACGATGCTGACGCTCTTCTTCACCGTCATGTACACCGTCTTCCCCAACCGCTGCAACCGCTTCCTCTCCTCCCTGCCCGGAGCTCTGTTCGCTGCGGTGCTGTGGGTAATCTTCGCCCAGCTCTTCACCTTCTACGTGGAGCGGATCGCCAACTATTCCCTCTACTACGGAAGCCTGGCGGTGATCGCCATGGCCATGTTCTGGCTCTATGTGAGCATCTGCTTCTTCTATTGCGGCGGACTGCTCAACCGGGATATGGAACGTCGGAAAACAAAACACGCGGAACGAAAAGCAAAAACATAGGGTGTTTTTCAATTTCAGCTTGAGAAACAGTTCTTATACAGAAAGGTCTCCATATGGACGAGAAACAGAAAGAACGATTCGTCGCCCTGCGGCGGGAGCTGATCGGGCGGGAGTTTGATTCGCTCAACGAGATGCAGCGGCAGGCCGTGCTGACCACCGAGGGGCCCCTGCTGCTGCTGGCGGGCGCGGGCAGCGGCAAAACCACGGTGCTGATCCACCGGATTGCCAACCTGATCCGGTTCGGCCGGGCCTCGGACACCCGGGAGATCCCCGCGGGCTTCGGCGAGGCGGAGCTGGAAGCCCTGGAGCGGGCCGCCGCCGGGTCCGGGCCCATGGACCCGGAAACCGCGGCGCTCTGCGCCCTGGGGCCGGTGGAGCCCTGGCGGATCATCGCCATCACCTTTACCAACAAGGCGGCGAATCAGCTCAAGGACCGGCTGGCCGGCATGCTGGGGCCGGCGGCCCAGGAGATCTGGGCGATGACCTTCCACGCCGCCTGCTGCCGTATCCTGCGGCGGGAGATCGACCGGCTGGGCTATGATAAGCAATTTACCATCTACGACACCGCCGACAGCGAGCGGGTCATGAAGGACGTGATGAAGGACCGGAACGTGGACGAGCGGGAGCTCCCCGCCCGACTGATCCTCAAGCAGATCAGCCGGGCCAAGGACGTTATGCAGTTCCCGGAGGATTACGCCCGACGGGCCCAGCGCGCCGGGGATGAACGACTGGCGGTGATCGCCGCCTGCTACGCGGAGTACCAGCGGCGGCTTCAGGAAGCCAACGCCCTGGACTTTGACGACATCATCCTGCTGACCGTGAAGCTGCTTCAGGACTTCGAGGAGGTCCGGACCGCCTGGCAGCAGCGCTTCCGCTATGTGCTGATCGACGAATACCAGGATACGAACCACCTGCAGTACCTGCTCTCCGCCCTGCTGGCTGGGGGCCGGGAGAACATCTGCGTGGTGGGCGACGACGATCAGAGCATCTATAAGTTCCGCGGCGCCACCATTGAGAACATTCTGAGCTTTGAGGAGCGCTTTCCCGGGGCCCGGCTGATCCGCTTGGAGCAGAACTACCGTTCCACCCCGCAGATCCTGGACGCGGCCAACGCCGTCATCAGCCAGAACAAGAGCCGCAAGGGCAAAAAGCTCTGGACCAGGAACCGCGCCGGCACGGGGATCACCGTCAAGGAGACCGCCAGCGAGGCCGAGGAGGCCAACTATGTGGCGAGTCGGATCTTCGCCCTGGCCCCTCCGGCAAAATACAAGGACTTCGCCATTCTCTACCGGACCAACGCCCAATCCAACGCTCTGGAGCGTTCCTTCAAGTTCAACGGCATCCCCTATCGGATCATCGGCGGCACCCGCTTCTTTGACCGGGCGGAGGTCAAGGACATGCTGGCTTATCTGCAGCTGATCAACAACCGGGCGGACGATCTGCGGCTGAACCGCATTGTCAACAATCCGCCCCGGGGCATCGGCGCCAAGACCCTGGAAGGCGTGCGGCGGCTGGCGGAGAATCAGGGCCTGCCCATGTATCTGGTGCTGGCGGACGCCTACCACTACCCCGCTTTGGAAAAGAGCGCGGGCAAGCTGAGCGCTTTCTCCGCCATGATCGAGGACTGCGCGAAGCTGCTGGACTCCCTGCCCCTGCCGGAGTTCTATGACGCCCTTGTGGAGAAGACCGGCTACGCAAAGATGCTGGAGGAGCACGCCGACGTGGAAAGCCGGACCCGACTGGAAAACGTCCGCGAGCTGCGCTCCTCTTTGGTGGGCTATCTGGAAAACCACCCCGACGACGCCTCCCTCCAGGGCTTCCTGGAGGAAATCGCCCTGTATACCGACATCGAGCAGTACGACGCCGAGGCCGACGCGGTGGTGATGATGACCATTCACACAGCCAAGGGCCTGGAATTCCCCCACGTCTTTTTGGTGGGCGCTGAGGACGGTCTCTTTCCCAGCCTCCGCAGCATCGGCGAGGGCGACGATCTGGAGGAGGAGCGGCGGCTCTGTTACGTTGCCATCACCCGGGCCAAGCAGACGCTGACCGTCACCCACGCCCGCCAGCGGATGCTCTACGGCAGGACCACCGCGAACCGGCTCTCCCGCTTCATCCGGGACATCCCCGAGGAGCTGGTGGAGGGTCGGATCCGGCCCCGGGAGCGGCCGGGGCGCACCGAGGGGATGTACTACGACGATCTGCCCTTTGCGGAGAGTGGGCGCAGGAATCAAAGCCAGCTTTACCGCCCCGATATGCGCACTGGGGCGCCTCCCCCTCAAGGGGAAGGCTTTGCGGGCTGGCGGAAGCCTGCGGCGCCCTCTCCCGCCCCTGCGCCGGATTTCCGGGTGGGAGACACGGTTCGCCATACCGCCTTTGGCCGGGGCATGGTCCTCTCCGTGACCAAGATGGGCAGCGACGCCCTGCTGGAAATCGCCTTCGACGAGAAAGGCACCAAAAAACTCTTGGCCAAAACAGCGTCGCAGCACATGGAAAAAGTCAACCGCTGACCACGCGCAGAAAGAAGGAACAGCTCGGGGGGATCCCAAGCTGTTCCTTCTTCCTGTTTTCTTTTTTACTTCTGCCCGTACACCTTGTAGAGGAAGGTGACGGTTTGCGCGCGGGTACAGCCCTCGCCCACGCCGAATCGGTCGCTGCTGACGCCGCTGGCAATGCTCCGTCCCGTCGCCCAAAGGACGGCATCATAGTAGTAGCTGCCGGGCTTCACATCGCTGAAGAGGCATTCCGCCTGTCCGTGGGCCGGCTTGCCGGCGGCCTTCCACAGGAAGGTGATCACCTGCTCCCTGGTGCAGGCGGAATTGACGCCGAATCTGCCGCCGCCGACGCCGGAGGTTATGCCGCGCTCCGCCGCCCAGCGGACTGCCTTGGCGTAATAAGCGTCATTGGACACGTCCGAGAACGTCGGCGCGTTGGCGGAGGGACTGGGTGAGCCGCAGGCCTTCCAGAGGAAGGTCATCACCTGCGCCCTGGTGCAGATGTGGTTGGGCGAGAAGCTCTTGTCCCCCGTGCCCGAGCTGACCCCGTTCTGTACCGCCCAGCGGACCGCGTTGTAGTAGTATTTGCCCGGCTTCACGTCGGTAAAGGCCAGAGCGTCGCAGCGGGTGCAGATATAGTTGACATAATTGTGGTTATTGGGGTCGCTGTAGGTCTCTGTCCGGGCTTCGCCGCAGCGGGAGCAGCAGCGGGTCATGACCCCGTCGTTGACGCAGGTGGCCTCTGTGGTGATGGTTTCTTCTCCCCACAAGTGCCCCAGCGCGTGGATGGGGAGCTCCAGGCTCTCACCGTTGTCCAGGCAGGTACAGGTAAGGGTCCCTCTTGTTTCGCAGCCCGGGGCCGTCTTCGTCGCAGTGCAGCGCATGGTAAAATCTCCCACATCGCCCAGCCAGTAGTCCAGATCGATCTTGGCTGAGACGCCGGGCATGGCCCCATTGTTGTCGTACTGCCAGAGATGGGCGCCGCCTGAGGCTGTGAGCGTGTTGGTTCCCCACTGGGCGACCCAGCGGACCCACTTGTTGTATTCGCTGCTCTTCAGTCTGGTGTTCCAGATGTTGGTGCTGGCATAGACGCCGGCCTTGAGGCCGCAGTCCTCAATGGTGCCGCAGAAGGCGCTGATCACGGCCAGCAGCTCCGTATCGTTGAGGCTCAGGATGTTGTTCTGCTGCTCCACATCGTAGTAGACGCCCAAGGGCGGGAGATGGGGATTGCCGGACATGAAGCCCAGGTATTCCAGCACGGCCTCCGCCTCCTGGACCGCCTGCTCGGGCGTGGTGGCGCCGGCGTAGAAGTAGATGCCGTAGGGTACGCTGTTTTGCTCGCAGCCCTTCAGGTTGGTCTCGAAGTAGGAGTCCTTCCCGATGACCGGATTTTTGGTCCCGGTATAGCCGATCCGGACGATGGCAAAGCTGATCCGGGGGGCCAGCTCCTTCCAGCTGATGGTGCCCTGGGCGTAGCTCACGTCCACGCCGGGCTTTACGTACATGCCGGCGTAGGGATCGTCCCAGCTGCCGCCGGCGCCGCAGATCTCGCAGGAATCCCCCTCCAGGGGCACCACGCACTCATGGGTATAGGCAGTGCTGTTGCGGGTGTTGCTGCGGTAGATGGCGTAGCTGCCGGACACGACTTTCGAGAGGTTGCTGCCGGCGTACAGGGTCGTGTAGCAGCAGCCGTTGTAGCTGGTGGTGGGGTTGGCCTCGGCCACCTCGATGGCGTAAATAGTGACGCCGTCCGACTCGTAGACCACGTCCGTCACCAGTCGGCTGTGGCTCCAGCTGTTGTCCTCACGGACCAGGGCGTCGCCGATCTGGATCTTGGTGTAGTCCTTGCCCACGCGGGTGGAATACTTGGAGGCCGCAAGGCCATTGCTGTTGTTGTTGCCGGTTTTGGCGGGCAGATTCCAGGCCCAGGAAACAAAGCCGGAGCACTCCAGACCGTAATGCTGGGAGCCTCTGCCGCCGCTGTGGTGGGTATAGAACACGCTGCTCGCATCCTTGGAATCGGTCACGAATTTCGTCAGCGAGGCGTTCCAGGGAACCAGGCTGCCGGTCGTCCAGCCGTAGGGCACGCCCTTATAGCTCTTCCCGGCGGAGTAGTAGATCTTGTGGTAATACTCATAGCCTGCGGAATCATAGCCCCAGCCGGCGACTCCCTTTTTGGCGGTCCAGGGCACGTTCAGCATCTGCCGGGCCCGGCGCACAATGTTCTGCATGCCGGTGGAGACGCTGCGGCGAAGACCGTCACCGGAGAACACGGCCGTGGGTTCTGCGGGCGCCGTCTCCACACAGACCGGGGCTTCCTCCGCGGCGGGAACGTCTGTGCCTGCGGGCGCCTGGACCGGCTGTTCCGCGGGCGTCTCGGCGGGAGCTTCCTGCTCCGGGGCGCCTTCGGCAGGAGTCTCCTTTTCAGCGGCCGCTTCCGGGACTTCCTTTGCGGGTTCCTCCGGGCTCGCTTCCGCAGTTTCTTCCGGGATTGCTTCCGCAGGCGCCTCAGGAAGCGCTTCCGCCGCTTCCTCTGCCGCCGCTTCCGTCTCTTCCTCCGGCAGCTCCTCCGCCACCGTTTCCGCGGGGGCTTCCGCCGCCGCAGGCTCGCCGAAGAGGTCCTCCGGCAGCTGCGGGTCGTCCGGGTCCGCCAGAGCGGGATCGGGCGGCGCGGGAATCGGGTCCGGTTCCCCGTACAGGGCTTCCATCTCCTCGTGCTCCTGCTCCAGCCGCACAGCCTCAGCCTCGAATTCCGCCAGCTTTTCCTCCTCCGTCAGCTCCTGCTCCACCGAAGCGGAGAGCTCCGTATAGGCATAGCCGGTGAAGGCGGCAGGCTGGCTCTGCCCGGCAAAGGCCGCGCCCAGATCCATCTGATAATCCTCGCTGGCCTGAGAATAGATCAAGGTCGCTCCCTTGTCTCTGAAATCCACGTAATAGCTTTCCACGTGCTCCGCGATCAGCAGCTCCTCCGCATAGAGCTCGTAGTCAAAAACAGGACCGACGGCATAAAGCAGACCGCAGCCCGTGGGGACGAAGCTCCGCAGCCCCTCCGCATAGCGGATCAGCCGGTAATCGCCCCGCTCCAGATCCAACTCCCAGACCGCTTCGCCGCAGGCGAAGTCCAGGATCGTTCCGTTGACCAGGTAGATCTGACCGGGCGTGCCGGAAAAGTTTGCCAGCAGCACCGTCTCCTTCTTTTCATCCAGGTCGTAGGCACACAGGTCAAAGCTGCCCTCCTCCCGCGTCCTGGCGAAGTAGAGCACACCGTTATCGTAATTCAGCCTGGCAGCGGGTCCCGCCGTCACCGGAACGCCCTTCCCGTCCCCCTGGCGGATATTGCCGCTGTCATCCAGGAAAAATCGTCCCCGTTCTGTTTCCACCTGGCGGCCGCCGCCCGCCAGCATGGCGGACGAGCTCGTGCCCAGGGCGCAGGCCGGATCCGGCAGCTCTCCCTGGGCCGCCAGCGCGAATACGCCGCCGGTACTGCAGAACAGCAGCACCGCCAGCAAAAGCGCTGTCAACCTGTAAAAAAGATATTTCATCGCGTTCCTCCGAATTATGTAAACCACTAAGGATAAAATCGTAAACTTCCACTTTTATGTCATTGTACAGGAAGCTGCCGGTTTTGTCAACAGTTTGTAACTTTTTATCTGTAAACAAACTGATAAGTTTTTTTGAATAGCCAGCCGGAGCGCCCCGCTGGGGACGCTCCGGCTGGCGTTTGGTCTGCATTATCCGTTATTCGGTGACTTCAACATCCAGGCCCAGCTCACTGGGAAGGAAGCGGGGGCAGACGTTTTCTGAGGTCATAATGACCGAGGCGGCCAGGAAGGATCCGATCTCGCAGGCCTCCGCCAGGGTCTTGCCGTAGGTCAGGCCAACAGCCACGCCGGCGCAGAAGGCGTCCCCGGCGCCCGTGGTGTCCTTGACGATCACGTTCCGGGCGGGGACCCAGCCCTTGTAGCCGAACATATCGGCATAGACCGCGCCCTTGTCCCCCAGGGTGATGATCATGCTGGGGATCCTGGCCCGCCGGACCTTCTCCGCCAGGACAGTCTCCATTTCGGGAATGGTAATCTGGGAGTAGTCGTCGGAGAAGAGGATCCCGGCCTCCTGGCGGTTGCAGATGAAGCAGGCGCAGTCCTGAAGGAAGTCCCGGCGCTGGACCGCGATGGACATGTTGGCCACCACAGCGTAAACCGGCTTGTTGTACTTCTTGGCCAGCTTGAAAACCGTCTTGACGATCTCTTTGTCCAGGCAAATCTCGATCACGATGGAATCGGCGGCGGAGATGATCTCGTCGCCCTTTTCCTCCAGCACCTCCAGCAGGGGGGTCATATCCGGCCGCTGGGAGATGGAGCCCACCACGTCGCCGCCGTGGTCAAAGACCGCCAGCCAGGTGCCCATGCCGTTGCGGACGGGGCGGATATAGTCCACGTTGACCTTGTGGCTGCGGAGCTTGCGGACGACCTCCTCGCCCGCGCCGTTGTTGTCCACCAGGCTGACATAGGTGGGCCGGAGCTCCACGTTGGCGATGTCCTCCGCCACGTTGCGGCTGACGCCGCCGTGGACCTGCTCGATCCAGCCCACGTTGCGTCCCTGGGGGATGTACTGCCCGGAAGGGAAGCCCTTGATGTCCACAAACACGGCGCCGATGACTACGATACCCATGGTGTAACCTCCTGTGTTTTATTCACGTTTTCGTTTGACGGATCGGTCGGACGCTGTCGAATTGAGAATTGAAGGTATCTTTCAAATTGCCCTTTGAAAGACGACGTTTTGAATTCCGCTATATTGTACCATTGATTCGCAGAAATTTCAATTGTAAGTATTCCTTTTTTCGTTTTTTTGTGGTATGATGGTGCTCGGGAAAGCGGAAATCTCCCGGAATCGGGAACTCTCAATTCTCAATTCTCAATTCTCCGGGAGGAATCTCTATGGACCCGACGCTTTGCGAATCCTGCTGGCATTACGACTACGACGAGGAATCGGACGAATACTACTGCCGCATGGATCTGGACGAGGACGAGTTCGAGCGGGTCTTCGCCCGGAGCAGAGGCCGCTGCCCCTTCTATCAGAAGGGCGACGAGTATTATCTGCCGAGACATCAGTAGCGTTATGATTGCCCTTACGGGCAAGTTATGATACGCCTTGCGGCGCAGTTATGATTTGCCTGACGGCAAAGTTATGATGCCTGCGGCAGTTTGTTGCGGCAGGCGCTGGCACGGCAGCCATAACTTGCGAAGCAATTATAACTTCCGCGCAGCGGAATCATAACTTGCGAAGCAATCATAACTTCCGCGCAGCGGAATCATAACTTGTGCGAAGCACAATCATAACTTTCGGCGCAAGCCGAAATCTTAACTGCAACGGAGCAAACCGATGAGATACCTGATACAAACCCTGGGCTGCAAGGTCAACCAGTATGAGTCCCAGGCCATGGAGAAGTGGCTGGCCCAGCGGGGGTGGACCCAGGCGGAGCCCGGGGAGGACTTCGAGCTGGCCATCGTCAACACCTGCACTGTCACCGCCGTGGCGGACAAGAAGAACCGGAATGTGATCCGGCGCCTGCGGAAGCAGTGTCCCGGAGCGGTGCTGGCAGTCTGCGGCTGCTACGCCCAGGTGAAGCCCGCCGACGTCCGGGCCCTGGGGGTGGACGTGATCTCCGGCTCCGGCGGCCGGGAGGCCTTTCTGGAGCTGTGCCTGAAAACCGCGGCGGACCGACAAAAACGGGAACGCCTGGACGAAGCCCTGAAGCGGAGGGAATTCGAGCTCCTGCCTGCCGGCGGCCTGGCGGCCCGGACCCGGGCCATGCTGAAGGTCCAGGACGGCTGCTCCAACTTCTGCTCCTACTGCATCATCCCCTACGCCCGGGGACCCGTGCGGAGCCTGCCGCTGGAACAGGCTGTGGAGCAGGCGAAGGGTCTGGCCGCGGAGGGTTATCGGGAAATCGTTGTGACCGGCATCGAAATTGCCTCCTGGGGCTGGGATTTCCACGATGGCAGCACTCTGGTACGGCTGCTGGACGCGGTCTGCGCCGCGGTGCCGGCGCTGCGGATCCGGCTGGGCTCCCTGGAGCCGCGGATCATCGACGAGGCGTTCTGCGAAGTCCTGCGGCGGTACGATAATCTCTGCCCCCACTTCCACCTGTCCATGCAGTCCGGCTCCGACGGAGTGCTGGCCCGGATGCGCCGGAAATACGACACGGCCCGCTATTATGAGAGCGTGCGGCTGTTGAAGGAGGCCTTCCCCGGCTGCGCCGTCACCACGGACATGATCGTGGGCTTCCCCGGGGAGACCGAGGAGGAGTTCGCCGAAAGCCTGGCCTTCATCCGGAAATGCGGCTTCGCAGCCATGCACGTCTTCCCCTACTCCCGCCGCCCCGGGACCCCGGCGGATCAAATGCCCGGCCAGCTTCCCGGCGCGGTCAAGGAGGCCCGCTCCGCCGCCGCCATCGCCGCGGCCGCGGAGATGAACCGGGCCTTCCGGGAGGGTATGGTCGGGACGGTGCGGGAGGTGCTTTTCGAGGAGAAGGCATCAGGCATCCGGCATCCGGCATCAGACCCGCCCGTAGGGACAAGCATTGCTTGTCCGCCCTCCCCCGCCCGAAACAATATCACAGACGCTCTCTGGACCGGCCACGCGCCGAATTCGATCCGGGTCTACGCGCCGGGAAATGAACTCCACAATCTTGTGCTTCCCGTAAAAATCACGGGGCTGTACGAGGACGGTCTTCTCGGAGAAATTGTCCCGTAGCGGCGCATAGTGCGCGCCACGGGGCCCGGCTGATCGCCTGCTGACGCATGCGATGAATGGCGCACACTGTGCGCCTCTACGGATTTGCTGATATGTAACAAGTAATCAGTACCATCATAATAAACGGAGGAACGTACATGAACTGTCCCAAATGTCAGAAGCCGCTGCCAAAGGGGAGGCCGCGGGTCTGCCCGAACTGCAAAAAGGATCTCATCAACTTCTATAAGCTGCTGGAAAAGCGGGGCGAGCCGGTGACGGAGCCGAAGAAACGCTTCCCCATGGCCGCGATCATCGCCGCGGTGCTGGTATGCGCCCTGCTTGTCGCCGCCGTGATCCTGATCCCGAAGCTGACGGCCAAGGATCCCGAAACCACCGGGCCCGCCCAATCCTTCAGCATGGACGAGGTTCGGGCGGAGATCGACAGCAAAAAAGTCGAAGACTTCACTGAGAGCGCTGAACCCACGGACTACGTGAAGATCAGCATCAAGGGCTTCGGCGAGCTGGTGGTCCGGCTGCGGCCTGACGTGGCCCCCATCTCCGTGCAGAACTTCAAGGATCTGGTGGCCCGGCACTACTATGACGGCCTGAGCTTTCACCGGGTCATGCCCGGCTTTATGATCCAGGGCGGCGCGGGCGCGGAGGAGCTCACGCCGATCAAGGGCGAATTCTCCGCCAACGGCGTGGAGAATCCCCTGCTCCACCTGCGGGGCGTGCTCTCCATGGCCCGGACCAAGGTTATGGACTCCGCCACCAGCCAGTTCTTCCTGATGCACGCAGACTACCCCTCCCTCAACGGCAACTACGCCGCCTTCGGCTACATCGTGGCCGGGCTGGAGACTGTGGACAAGGTCTGCGAGATCCCCCTGGGCTCGAACGGCTCCGAGCAGTCCGTCCCCCAGGTGGACGTCATCATGGAATCTGCGGTGTTCGTAACGCCGGGATAAGGCAACAGCGGCAGCACGGACAAGCAATGCTTGTCCCTACATCACAAACGATCACGAAGGAGGTTATCATCATGGCAATCGACATCAAGAAGATCATCGAGGACATCATCGCAAAGATCAAGGGTGACAAGGACATCGGCGAGAAGTTCCAGAAGAACCCCACCAAGACCGTGGAAGGCCTGATCGGCGTGGATCTGCCCGACGACCAGGTCAACGCCGTGGTGGAGGGCGTCAAGGCCAAGATCAACCTGGACGACATCACCGGCAAGCTGGGCGGCCTGTTCGGGAAAAAGTAGTTTCCCGCTCGACCAAAAAGAACCGGAGGCCAGATGGTCTCCGGTTCTTTTTCTGCGCGCATTTGGGCCTGTATTCAGCTGCCGAAATCCACCACGTCCACCGCGTCCACATAGTGGAGCAGGGCGTTGAACAGATTCAGCTCCGCAAGCGAGGCATCCTCGTTCAGCCGGGCCTCCCGGGCATAGCCCTCCACGGACCAGCTCAGCGGCGTGCCGACCTCTGCGCCGTCCGCCACCGGAACATAGTCGTACAAGGTCCGCATGTCCTCTGCATCCAGACCGTAGATGTAGTAGATGATGCGCTCGCCGTCATCCAGGTCGGAGAGCAGATTCAACGTCCCGGACTGGGGCTGGCCTTCGCCGCGGTTGAGTATGAGCATGTTGTAGTCGGAGAGGTTCAGATCATCGATCAGATACCAGGGATGGCCGCCCTTGTCGCTGCCTGCGGCGGTCAGGGCATGGCCCGGCCAGGAGGCGTCCTGGCTGCCGGCAGGGCCCCAGGCCCAGGCGTACAGCGCCGGACTGTCGGTTTCGTCCACGATGCAGATGGGGACGACAAGGGGCTTGGTCACATTCAGACGGATCTCCATGTATCCGTCCCCGGCAAAGTCCTCGTTGCGCTCCAGATAGCTGATCTTGACGATGGTATCCAGTGTTTCACCGGCATAGCTGAACTTCAGGACGGCAAGATCCTTCCTCGCGGCCTTGTCGGCAAAGGCAATTTTGACGACGCCCTTGCCTTCGCCGTTGACGGTCTCCTTGTAGGACATAAAAGCGAAGTCAGACGTGCATCCGGTCAAGCTCAGCGCATCCTTGTCGAAGACAAGGACAAGCACGCCGTTCCGGATCTCCTCGCTCTCGATGAGCTTGACGGCGGCCTGACCGTCACCCGCCTCGCCGGTACTGCCGGAAATGCTCCGCTGCGGGCGGTGGCGGAGCGCGATCGTGCCGTCGGTGGCGGGGCTGCCGCCGAGACCGGCGGCGGCCCGGGCGCCAATGGCCGCTGCGGAATTGCCGGGCCCTTCCTCGGGCTCCCAGCCAATGAGCAGGAGGGCGTCGCGGGAGGTGATTTGGCCGTCTTTGTCCAGATCGGCGACGCTCAGATCCACGTCCTCCGCGGTCAGCTTTTCGGTGAGATAGTCCAGGATGGCCTGAACATCGTCGTTGTCGGTGTCGCCGTCCATATCCACGTCATGGCCATTCGCCGCGGCGGGGGCGTCGATCCTGCTCTCACCGGTGCTGCGTGCGTCGGCGCCGGGCTCGACCGTTGGCAGCTCATAGCGGTTCCCGTCGACGGCCTTGACCCCGGGGACCAGCAGCGCAGCCAGCATCGCGACCGTCAGCAGAGCGGAAAGCAGCCTGCGAGGGACAGCAGCGTTTTGCATATTCGGCACTCCTCTCTGGTTGATTTCACTGTATGGCTATGTATATTGAAGCACTTTTTCTCCCAAAAATCAACGAAAAAGCATACGTGGTCTGAATTTTTATATTCGAACAGCTCGTCGCAAACGCAGGAAGAGCGCCGGCTAAGCAGCGCTCTTCCTTTGATTTCGTTTATCCTTTTCTCAGAAAACGTTTCAGACGATCGAGGGCGTCCTCAACACTGCTCCGGGGACAGGCCGTGTTCATGCGGAAGAAGCCTTCACCGCTCCGGCCGTAGGCGGTGCCCGGGGTGACCCAGAGGCCGGTCTCGGCCCGAAGTCGTTCCGTAAAGGACTTCACGTCGTCCGTCAGGGCGGAGACGTCCACCCAGAGCAGATAGGTGGCCTCGCTGACCGTCACCTTGACGCCGGGCAGCTCCCGGACCGCGAAATTGCGGACCAGCTCCTTGTTGGCCCAGATATAGGCCCGCAGGGCGTCGAGCCAGGGGCCGCCCTGGGTGAAGGCGGCAACGGCGGCGGGGGCGGCGAAGCTGTTGGGCTCCGCAACCTCGTCGGTGTTCAGCGCCCGCCAGGCCTTGTGCCGCAGCACCGGGTCCGCCGCGTAGACGGCGGAGCTGTGCATGCCCGCGAGATTGAAGGCCTTGGTGGGGGCGATGCAGGTGACGGAGACGGATCTGCATGTCTCGTCCACAGAAGCGAAGGGTACATAGCCCAAGCCGGGAGCCGTCAAATCGCAGTGGATTTCATCGGAGATCACAAGGACGTGATGCTTCTGGCAGAGGGCGCCGATCCGGGCCAGCTCTCCCCGGCTCCAGATCCGCCCCACGGGGTTGTGGGGGTTGCAGAGGATCATCAGCGTGGTCTGAGGGTCCGCCAGCTTTTCCTCCAGGTCGGCAAAGTCGATGGTCCAGATGGTCCCCTGACGGCGCAGGGGGCTCTCCAGCACCCGGCATCCGTTGTTGACGATGGAATTGAAAAAGATGTTGTAGACCGGGGTCTGGATCAGCACGTTCTCGTTGGGCGTCGTCAGCTTCCGGACCAGGGAGGAAATGGAGGCTACCACGCCGGCAGAGAAGATCAGATTTTCCTTCTCCATCGTCAGGCCGTGGCGGTCCCGCCACCAGCCGATATAGGCTTCATACCAGGCCTCGCCCATGTCGTCGTAGCCGAAGATCCCGTGGTCCAGCCGCGTTTGCAGGGCTGCCCGGATCTCCGGCGCGGTCTCAAAGTCCATATCCGCGATCCACATGGGCAGCTCATCGGGACCGCAGTCCCATTTGTAGCACAGAGACCCCCGTCTGCTGGGCGGGTTGTCGAAGTTATATGTCCTCATCATGTTTTCCTCGCAGTTGAAGGTAAAGATGCAGCGGTTCCGATGCGCCGTAGGAGCGCTCAGTGAGCGCCTGGTCCGCCGCAGGCGGACAATTTACCGGAGGCAAATACAGCGCGTCTGCTTTTCGGAAGGTTGCTGGATCGTTTGCTGACGCAAACGATGCGTGCTTCGCACGCGCGGGCGCTTAATAAGCGCCCCTACGGCGTGTATCGGCGGTTTCTCAGCGCCTCCACTCCGGGTGCTCCCGCACCTCATCGATGGCCTTGCAGACGATTTTCGTCTTCTTCGGGTCGATGAAGTCCTTCTCCAGGATCAGCTCCCCGATGGCGGGGGCGCTGATGGTGCCGGAGCCGGGGTTCAGCACGCTGTCGATCTTCGAGCTGATCTCCGCCTCCACGCTGGAATATTCAAACGCCAGGGTGGTATGGATCAGCTTGCAGTTGACCATCTTCAGGTTTTCGATGTAGCACATGCCCTGGAGGCTCTCGACAGTGCAGTTCACCAGGGTCAGGTTCTTCGCGTTCCAGCCCAGGTACTCGCCGGAGATGAAGGAGTCGTAGACCGTGACGTTCTCGGTGTTCCAGAAGGCGTCCTTGGTCAGAAGCCGGGAGTTGCGGATCACAATATTTTTAGCCCCGTCGAAGGAGTAGTTCCCGTCCAGGGTCAGGCCGTCGATCTCCAGGCTCTCGCTGTTCATGCAGAAGTAGGGGGCTCCGGCGGCGCTGACGTTCTTCATCCGCACGTTCTTGCAGGACCAGAGCGTCTCCAGGGCGTTGGTGAAGGCCACGTCCTCCAGGATCAGACCGGAGCAGCGGCGGAAGTTCTTAGGGGCCTGGATCACGGCGTTCTTCACCCGGATGTTGTCGGTGTACCAGACGCCGGCCCGGGCCATCTCAAACCAGGTGCAGCCCTCCACGTCCACGTTTTTACAGTACCAGAGGGGGTACTTCCAGCGGAAGAGATCGCCGCGAAGCACCAGGTCGTGACATTCCTTCAGGGGAGATTCGCCCGCGTCGAAGACGGAGTCCGCCACCTTCAGATCGTGCTCCCCGAAGAGGGCGCGCTCGCCGGTGAAAAAGCCTTGCTTGAGTTCCTTCATATCTGTTTCCTCCCGCTCATCATTTGGATGGTTGTTCTTATTTGTGTTCAGGCTGTCCCAACAGGATCAGCGCAGTTGGATGCTTTCGATTCGGTACAGCCCCTCGTCGGTTTTTGAAACGGTGAATACGGCGCTCAGACCGCCCAGGTCGGCGGTGAAGGAGCCGTCGCCGTTCTCCGTCACGGAACGGATCTCCAGCTTCCCCCAATCCACGCCGTCGGGCTCCGGCATCCGGACGGACAGCAGGCCGTCCCCGGTCTCGGAAAAAACGGCGGAGAAGTTCCCGGCCGCGTCCTCGCCGGTATAGCGGCCGATCCAGGCGGCAAAGTCCCCGTAGGGAATCCCGAGGACCACCTCCGTGCCATCCTCGGAGCTGCGGAGCTCCGTCTGCTTGGTCCAAAGCCCGGAATGGGCAGGCAGACTGGAGGGATAGCAGTTCAGATAGGCGCTGTACCAGAGCCAGCTCCGCAGAGCCCCCTCGGGGGTATCGTTCCAGGCGGAGGCCGGGTCGAAGCCGCGCTCGCAGGCGGGGATCAGCTCCGCGTTGTCGTATTCTCCGGTGGGCCTGTGGGCGAAGCTGATCTCCATAGCCTCCGCGGACTCACAGAAGCACAGCGGGATATCCGCGGAAAACGGCGCCGTGGCGTTGGCGGTGGGATCGCAGACGTACCAGTCCCCGTAGACCCGCACCAGATTCCAGGCGTGATCCCCCAGCTCGCCGGGGGTCTCCGGGTCGTGCGCCAGGCCGCACACCGTGAGGCAGTCCACTCCGCAGAGATTGCAGAGATAGTACATGGCGTCGGCGTAGCCGGAGCAGACGCAGTCCCGGTCGATCAGGGCGTCGTGAAGATGCCAGCCGCGCTTATAATAATAAGTTTTCCGCTCGCCGTAGACCACGTTGTCGTGGAGCCAGTCGAAGATCCACCTCGCGGTCTCCCATTCGTCCCCCCGGGGCGCTTCGGCGGCGAGCCGCCGCGCCTCGGCAAGGCCCATGGAGAATTTCTCCATGGTGTCAGGCCGGGTGCAGTTGATCCAGACCGTCATATTGCCATCCTTCGTCCGGCTCAGCACGCCGCCGGAATCCACGCGGTAGAGGAAGGCCAGGACCCGACGCTGGGTCGAGCCCAGCTCCGGGAGCGTCCCCGCCGGAACCGAAAAGCCCTGATATCCGTTCCCCAGGGCGTAATCCAGCAGCTTCAGCCAGAGGGCGGCGTCTTCGGAAAACAGCTCGTCATAATGATGGGAACGGGGAAGGAGCTCCTCAGCCGGAGCCGAGAGGACCTCATTCAGCGGGACGAGGACCCCCTGCCGGGCATCAAAGTCCGCCTGCCGATAGAGCAGAACGGTGTCGGCGGTCAGCTCGGAAAGACCGTCCAGCGTCGGCGCGGGCTCCGTTGCGGCATTTGTCTCCGGAGGGACCGTTTGCGGAACCGTGGAAGCCCCGGTGCCGGCGGGAGGCTCCGCGGCGCAGCCGCAGAGAAGGATAAGTGCGAGGAACAAAACGAGAAGACGTTTCATCGGACAACACCTCAATCTAATCTGTTCGATCGTCAATCTGCCCCCACGGGCTCGGGAGCTCCATATCGGAGAAATAGTCTCTGGCCTGCTGACGGTTGCGGAGGATCTCCCGCTTCAGAGATTCCAGATCCGGGAAGGTGCGCTCCTGGCGGAGGTAGCGGTAAAACGCGACCCGGAGCTCTTTGCCGTAGAGATCGCCGTCAAAGTCGTCCAGCCAGGTCTCCACGGTGCGGCGGCCGCCTCCGACGGTGGGCCGGGTGCCGACGTTGCAGACGCCGGTATAGGTACGCCCGTCGGCGGTCCCGGTGACGGCGTAGACCCCGTCCCGGGGCAGGACCAGCTCCGGGGCCGGCTCCAGGTTCGCCGTGGGGAAGCCCAGACGGCTGCCCAGGTGCTGGCCCGGCAGGACCGTTCCGGTCAGGATGTGCGGATGGCCGTAATAGCGGCAGGCGGCCTCCACATCGCCGGCTTCCACCATATCCTTGAGGATGGTGGAGGAGACGGTGATGCCGTCCACGACCAGCTTGTCCACGACGTCGCAGCCCAGGCCGCGCAGTGCGCACCAGGCCCGGAGCTTGTCGGGGTCCCCGGCGCCCAGGTAGCCGAAGCGGTAGTCCCAGCCGCAGACCAGATGAAGGGCGTCATGTTCCCGGGCCAGGACGTCCAGGAAGCTCTCCCAGGTCATGTGCCTCAATTCGTCGGTGAAGGGCAGGACCACGACCTCGTCGATCCCGTAGAGGCCGCGGATCAGCCGCGTCCTGTCCTCCACGAAGCTGAGAAGGCGGCCGTCCTTGCCGGGGCTGCGGTCAAAGGTCAGAGCCAGCGCACGGCAGCCTTTTTCCGCTGCCAGCTCCGACGTCCTGCGCAGCAGGGCCCCGTGGCCCAGATGGACGCCGTCAAAAAAACCTAAAGCGATGACAGTTTGCATGGTTACTCCAAAAGAATGCAAAATGCAAGGTGCAAAATGCAAGATGAGAGATTCGGTGTTCGGAATGTAGGGGGCGGCGCTCTCGACGCCCCGCTCGCGTAGGGGACGCTCTTACCGCCCGCGGCGGTGAGCGTCCCGGTCCGCTGCAGGCGAACAATTTGCCGCAGGCAAATCCAGCCCGTTTTCGAGATTCGATGTCCTCCAGCGGCGCACAGTATACGCCACGATTTACTCGGATAGATCCATACAGGGGATCACCGCGGAGAACTTTTCGGAGCGGTATCCGGATCTGAATGCAAAATGGTTCGTCAGTTATTTCCGATGATTTTTCGCTTTTTTGCGGGATTTTGGCGTTTCTGAGGACAGGAGGATCACGGTGATTAAGCCTCCAAAGACCAGCAGCCAGGCGCTTCCCACCGCAATCCAACCGCTGGCAGCAACCCGCCGATAATCCGCCAGGGAGATGTATTCCCGGTTGGCTCCCCGGATTGTGACAATATTGCGCAAGCCCGTGTCACGATGGACGAATTTGCTGTGACAGCATATTTCCAGCCGCTCCTGTCGGCTGACGACCCCTTCCAGTTGTTCCCGCAAATCCGGAACGTTCCGAATAAAAGCGCTTCCGATGTAAAAGGCATCCCCGTTGTTCAGACGCAGGATATAACCGAAGGCACTGTGGGAAATAAAGCCGTAATTCGTCTCGCCAGTAAATTCACAAGTCACAGCTTCTCCCTCGCTGATCTGGAAATATGGAGAATTATTTCTCAGTGGTTCCGTCCGGTCCAGATAAAAGAACAAGCCAAGGCCCACCAGTGCCATTACGATACAGGAGAGGAGAATCTTACTCTTTTTTCGCATGATATGTTACCTATGAGAGACAACCAGGCAGGGTTCCTCGGGGATTTCCAAAAGGGGGATGACCCCTTTTGGCCGTTTGAATGGGGGGAGGGTCCAGGGAG
>JAFYAB010000061.1 GCA_017540945.1 Oscillospiraceae bacterium
AAAGACCTTCCGGGCCCCCTGCTGCAGCAGGCAGTCGGTAAAGCCGCCGGTGGAGGCCCCGGAATCGGAGCAGACATAGCCCGTGGGGTCAACGCCGAAGTCCCGCAGGGCCTTTTCCAGCTTCAGACCGCCCCGGCTCACATAGGGACAGGCCGCGCCCCGCAGCTCCACGCTCTGGCCCTCGCTGACGGAAAAGCCGGGCTTGTCGGCCTTCTGTCCGTCCACGTAGACCAGGCCCGCCATAATCAGCGCCTGGGCCTTGGCCCGGGATTCCGCGTGACCGTGCTCGGTCAGATAAACGTCCAAGCGTTCCTTTTGTTTCATGAAGCCTCCGAAAGATTTCTAACAAGTATAAAGTAAGAAGAAAGAAGTAAGAGGTTCATGGTAAGAGAAAAATACTTTTTACTTCTTCCTTTTTACTTCTTACTTTTCAAGCAGTTTCATGGCTGCTTCTGCGATGCTGTTCGCGTCCAGCCCCGCCCGGGCCAGAAGCTGGGGCACGCTCCCGTGCTGGGTGAAGCCTTCCCCCAGGTCCAGGCCGCGCTTTCTGACGCCCTCCATGGCGGGATCGGCCGCCAGCTGGTCGTAGACGCCGCAGTGGGCGGGGCACTCCTCCGCCATCAGCAGCGCGCCGGTCTTCCGCACCGAGGGCTTCCAGGCCTCGTCCAGGGGCTTGACGCAGGAGAGCTTGACCAGCTCCGCATCCACGCCCCGCTGCGCCAGCAGATCCGCCGCGTCCAGCAGGGTGTTGACCATGGTCCCGTAGCCGCAGAGGGTGATATCCTTCCCCTGCCGCAGCACCGGGTCCGCCGCGGGCTCGGTGAGTCTGCCGTCGCCGCCCCGGGGGTATCGCACCGCCACGGGACCGCGCATCTCAAACAGGGCCCTGCGCAGCATGAGCTCCAGCTCCGCGAGATTCGAGGGACAGAGTATGCACATCCCCGGCACCTGCCGCAGGAAGCCCAGATCGAAGACCCCGTGATGGGTCTCGCCGTCGGCTCCCACCAGACCTGCCCGGTCCACCGCGAAGACCACATGCAGGCCCAGGATCGCCACGTCGTGGATCAGCATATCGTAGGCCCGCTGCAGGAAAGTGGAGTAAATCGCCACCACAGGCAGCATCCCCTGCTTGGCCAGGCCCGCGGCCATGGCCACCGTATGGCCCTCCGCGATGCCCGCGTCGCCGAAGCGCTCGGGGAAACACTCCGCGAAGGCGTCCAGGCCGGTGCCGTTCTGCATGGCGGCGGTGATGGCGCAGACCCGTTTGTCCTCCCGGGCCAGCTTCACCAGCGTCTCGCCGAAGGCGTCGGAGAAGCAGGGCTTGCCGCCCCCCTGCACCGCGCCGGTCAGCGGATCGAAGGGTCCGACGCCGTGGAAGCGGTCCGGGTTCTCCTCTGCCGGTGCATAGCCCCTGCCCTTTTGGGTGATCACATGGAGGATCACGGGCTTTTTCAGGTCCCGGGCCTGCTGGAGCTGCCAGCTGAGCTTTTCCACGTCGTGGCCGTCCACGGGGCCGAAATACTCAAAGCCCATGTCGTTGAACATGTTGGAGCTGATGAGCCGCCGCTTCAGCTCTTCCTTGAACTGATGGACCCCCTTGTAGAGGCTGCGGCCCAGGGAGGAGCTCTGGGTGGCGGTGCGCCAGGTCTTCTTGATCCGGTAGTAGCTGGGCTTCGTGCGGATGTTGGAGAGATGCTTCGCCATGGCCCCCACGTTGGGCTTGATGGACATGCCGTTGTCGTTGAGGATCACGATCAGCGGCTCCCCGCTGGAACCGGCGTCGTTGAGGCCCTCGTAGGCCAGGCCGCCGGTGAGGGCGCCGTCGCCCATCAGGGCAATGACGTTGTAGTCCTCCCCCATCAGGCTCCGGGCCCGGGCCATGCCCAGGGCGACGGAGACAGAGTTGGAGGCGTGCCCGGCGATGAAGGCGTCGTGAACGCTCTCCGAGGGCTTGGGAAAGCCAGCCAGACCGTCGAGCTGCCGCAGCGTGGGAAAGCGGTCCGCCCGTCCGGTCAGGAGCTTGTGCACATAGGACTGATGTCCCACGTCAAAAATCAGGCGGTCCTTCTCCGTGTCGAAGACCCGGTGGATGGCCACCGTCAGCTCCACCACGCCCAGATTGGACGCCAGGTGGCCGCCGGTTTTGGAGACGTTCTCCACCAGGAAGGCGCGGATCTCGCTGCAGAGCTTCCGGAGCTGGTCCCGGTCCATGCTGCGCAGGGCCGCCGCCGAGGGAAATTCATATTCTGTATTCATTTCTGATTCTTTCTCTTTTTGAACGGACGTTGGACGCGCCAGATCAGCCGGGAGGCGCCGTGAACGATCACGGTGGAGTTCTCCATGGCGATTTGCTTGCAGAAGGCCTTGCCCAGGATGGTCAGCGCGGCCACCAGTGCGGAAAGAACGAGCTGGATCAGACGCTGGGAAACGGTCTGCATACCGGTCCAGGCCTCGATGGCGATGACGGCGGCCGCGGCGCCGGAAATGATGCCGCAGATGTCGCCCACCACGTCGCAGCAGACCGAGGATACCTTGTCGGCGTTGCGCAGCAGCCAGATCCCCTCGGAGCCTCCGGGCACCTTGCGGGAGGCCATGGAATGAAAGGGCTTTTCCTCGGCGGCGGTGACCGCCACGCCCAGCAGGTCAAAGAAGATGCCGATGGCGATGATGGCCAGCAGCACCACAAAGGCGCCGAACAGCGACGCCTCGCCCAAAAGCTCCTGGGAGAAAAAGGAAAAGACCGCAGAGATGGTCAGCGCCAGGAAAAAGATGGTAACAAGCCATCCGATCTTGGGCGCTGCTCGACCGCCGCCGTGCGCTTTTTTGTGTTTTTGATCGGCTTTATCGGATCGCTCCAATTTCGATTTCAACGGTTCGTCCTCTGTTGTTTCATAAGAGTTGGTGGCAATACTCAGAGTAAATCTTGCGTCTTAGGTCGGGTTGGCTTTCCCCGCAGGCAACCCGCCGTCGCCGAACGGGCAGTTCCCTTTTCATGCCTGTGCTGTGCCGTTGCCAGTGCACAGTACCCGATTGCCACTGAGTGCGCACTGTAATCCTCTGAATATCCAAAATGACTGCCTAGGTGTTTTCCACTCCGGATGCCGTCGATTCTTAGCCTCTTTTGCAGATACGGTTTCCAGAGAATATCGTCTTTGCCTGTGGCCACAGGTAAGTGCGCATGACTCCTCTTTCCCCATCGTATCCACGCAAGGCAGGCTACACTGCACACAGCACGCGAATCGTACCGCGCTGCAGGTTCATCTCCTGTCCCGTACGCCGTCCTTGTCCACGGGTATTGTGCGGCGGCCGCACGAAAACAGGTCTCCACGGTAACCGGGTCGTAACCACCATGCCATTGATGGCCGCCCGGAAACCTTAACCCCCAGCACCCACCCGAATCTGGGCGAAACAAGCAGGCACCAGGGACTTCACCGATATGCCCTTCAAAGGATTTTTAGGCCCTTCCTGGTAATCAACGGTTCCGACTAGGATACAGCGCCACCGGAATAATTGTAACATATAGTTGATAAATATACAAGTATGAGTATATACAGAAATTCATGGATTTACACAAATTTTGTATTTTGTGCAAGTCCATGAATTTGTATTTTTTGAATTGTTCAGTGGTCCCGTCCCGCCAGATACAAAGCCAGCTCCCGCAGGGTCCGGGGATGCTCGAAGGCGGTCAGGGCCTCGCAGGCGGAGGTGCTTTTCCGGGCGATCAGCTCTTCGCAGCGCTCCAGGCCCCAGAGCCGGACGAAGGTGTTTTTCGATCCGTCCACGCCCGTCGCTTTGCCGAGCTTGGCCGCGTCGCCGATGACGTCCAGGACGTCGTCCCGGACCTGGAAGGCCAGACCCACTTCGTCGGCGTAGCACATTGCGGCGGAGAACTGCTCCGGAGTCCCGCCGCCGCAGAAGACCCCCATGCCGCAGGCGGCACGGATCAGAGCTCCGGTCTTGCGGGTCTGAATATCGAGGACCTCCGTCTCGGTCAGCGCCCGTTCTTCCGAGAGAATATCTAATACCTGTCCGCCTACCATGCCCCAGGGACCGGCCTCCAGGGCCAGAAGCTTCACGCATGCGGCGCGCATCTCAGGCGGCAGGGCGGAGCTTGCCAAAAGACGGAAGGCGTCGGTCAGCAGGCCGTCCCCCGCCAGAATCGCCATGGCCTCCCCGTAGACCTTGTGGTTGGTGAGCTTGCCCCGGCGGTAGTCGTCGTCGTCCATGGCGGGGAGGTCGTCGTGGATCAGACTGTAGGTGTGGATCATCTCCACGGCCAGGGCGGCGTTGTCCGCGTCCTCTTCCCTGCCGCCGCAGGCCGCGCAGAACTGATAGACCAAAAAGGGCCGCAGACGTTTCCCTCCGGCGTTCAGACTGTAATTCATGGCCTCAAAGAGCCGGTTCTCGGGCTCGCCGTGGTTCTTGTAAAGGGCAGCGAGCCGGTCTTCAAAACGGCGGTTGCTTTCCGCCCAGATTTCAGTTAAGCTCTTCATGGGCAAACGGCGCCTCCTGTATGGACCCGTCGGGGCCCTTGGTCAGCTTGACGATCTCCAGCTCGGCCTGGTCAAGCAGCTTCCCGCAGGACGCGGCCAGAGCGGTCCCCTCCCGGAAGAGCTTCATGGACTCCTCCAGGGGCACGGAGCCGTCCTCCAACTGCTTGACGATCTCCTCCAGGCGGTTCAGATCGGCCTCGAAGGACTGGGATTTCGATTTTGGCATGGCAGCCTCCTTTATATAACGATTCGGATTTGTCGCGCTGAGTGACCAGTCAACAGTCACCAGTCACCAAGCCCGCCTGGGGGGACAAGCCGCCAAAAGGCATGGCTTGTCCGCCGCTCCCTTCACGGACGAGGTCCAAGGATCAAGGTGAAAACCGTAGGGGCCGATGCCCACATCGGCCCTTTCCCCGCGTCGATCGGGAGGGCCGATGTGGGCATCGGCCCCTACGAAAAATCCCGACAACTCCCGATTTACGGTTCTGTGACCACCGCCGGAACGGTATCGTCCCGGAAGGTGATGCGGATTTTCTGGCCGCATGACAGCGCTGACGCTCTCTGTACCAGCTTGCCGCTCTCGTCGGAAACCATCGTATAGCCCCGCGCCAGGACCTTCAGGGGGCTCATGGCGTCCAGGGCGGCGGCCAGATGGGTCAGCTGCTTCCGATGCGCCGACAGGTTCCCTGACTGGGCTGCGGCCAGGCGTTCGGTCAGCCGGTCCAGGGTCTGGCGGCGATCCTGCACCGGGCGCAGGGGGTCGGTCAAAACCGGACGCTCCGCCAGAGCCTCCAGGCGTCCGCGGGCGCTCTGGACCTGCCGCTGCAGGGCGGCGGCCATCCGATTTTGCAGGCTGTCCAGACGGGAGCACAGCTCCGCCCGGTCTGGGACCGCCAGCTCCGCGGCGTTGGAGGGCGTGGCGGCTCGGAGGTCTGCCACGAAATCCGAGATGGTCACGTCCGGCTCATGGCCCACGGCGGAAATCACCGGGATCCCGGAGGCGTAGACGGCCCGCGCCACGGGCTCCTCGTTGAAGGCCCAGAGGTCCTCCATGGAGCCGCCGCCCCGCCCCACGATCAGCAGCTCGCAGAGCCGCTCCCGGTTGGCATATTCGACGGCCCGGGCGATCTCTCCGGCCGCCTCCGCTCCCTGGACCCGGACGGGCAGCAGGATGACCTTGCTCAGGGGGTAGCGCTTGCCCAGGATGCGCAGCATGTCGTGGATGGCCGCCCCCGCGGGAGAGGTCACGACGCCGATCCGATGGGGAAAGCGCGGCAGCGGCTTCTTATGGGACTCGTCGAACAGGCCCTCCTTCCAGAGCCGATCCTTCAGCTGCTCGAAGGCCATCTGCAGATCCCCGGCCCCGTCCGGGATCAACCGGCTGCAGTAGAGCTGATAGGCCCCGTCCCGGGGATAGACCGAGACCCGGCCCACCGCCAGCACCGACATGCCGTTCTGGGGCCTGAAGCGCAGAGAGAAGGCGTTTCCCTTGAACAGGACGCACTTTAAGGAGCCCTCGGCGTCCTTCAGGGTGAAATAGTGGTGCCCTGAGGGATAGAGCTTGTAGTTGCTGATCTCGCCCCGGACGCAGACGTTTTGCAGAGCGGGCACGTTGTCGAAGGCGGCCTTGATCAGATTGTTCAGTTGGGTGACGGACAGGATGTTTTCCATTTTACGTTTGTAGGGACAAGCATTGCTTGTCCGTTCTTTCCGTTGGCGTATGTCTGATCCTTTGACCGTGCAAGATACGGCGGGCGCACACTGTGCGCCCCTACGGTGTTGTGTGGAAGCGAAGCCAGGTCAGGACGGCGATTCCCATGGCGTTGTCGGTGCTGTACTGCGGGGCGCCAAAAACGGAGTCGGGCATCATCCGGCGGAGCATCGAATTGGAGGCCACGCCGCCGGAGAAAAGGACGGGCAGAGGGTGTTCCTTTCGGGCGTTGTTTGTGGCCCTTCTGACCGCCTCCGCCACGCTGCGCAGGGCGAAATACGCGGTTTCGGCAGGCGTCGTACCTTTCGCAAAATAGTTTTGCACTTGGTTCTGGACCCCGGAGAGGGAAAATTCCGTCCCGTGGACCTTTACCCGGAAGTAATCCCTTCGCGCAAGCCCCGGGGCGTTCCCGAAAGGACTTGCTGCGCTGCGGAGGACGCCGCCCCCCACGGGAGAAAGCTGCCCCGAGCTGTCATTGCGAGGCCAGTCCTCAGACTGGCCGTGGCAATCCGCATCCCCCGTCTCCTGCTGCCTGCTGCCGGTTCCCTTGACCTTCGCAGGAGAGACGGATTCTTCGCTTCGCTCAGAATGACAGAGTCGGGAGGCCAGCTCGTCCAGGGCCTTGCCTGCGGGGAAATCCAGACCCAGGAGCTGGCCGGTTCGGTCGATGAGCTGGCCCGCGGAGATGTCCGTGGTGCCGCCGATCCTCTCGCAGTCGATCTCCCCTGCGGGGCTGCTGCGGACCAGCAGCAGCTCCGTGGTGCCCCCGGAGAGATGCCAGGCCAGGAACTCCGAGCCCAGCAGATCCAGCCGGCCCGCCGACCAGAGCACCGCGGCGATATGGCCCTGCTGATGGGAAAACACGTAGAGCGGCACATGAAGGGCGGAGGCCAGGACCCTGGCCTGGGATTCCCCCGCCAGGAAACAGGGCATATAGGAGCCCTCCACGGCTCTGGGACGGGTGCTGACGCCCACCGCAGCGATGGCGCCGGGGTCCAGATGCGCGAAGAGCCTGTCGGAGAGCTCCGGCAGGCGCTTGACATGTGAAAACAGGGCCTCCGATTGGCGAAGGCCCAATTCCCCCGTCCGTACCGGCAGCAGCCGGGAGACGTTCTCACCCCCGACGCCGTCAAAGGCGGCGACGGAAGTGGTATAGTTGCTGGTGTCGAAGCCGATGAAGCTCATGCTTCCGGTCTCCGGTCCCGGGAAAAGGCGCCCAGGATCCCGTTGACAAAGGCCACGGTTTCCGGCTCCTCGTATTTCTGCGCCAGCTTCACGGCCTCATGGATGGCCACGTTCATGGGCACGTCCTCCAGGTAGAGGGCCTCGTACATGGCGAGCTCCATGATGGCCCGGGCCAGACGGGAGATGCGGTTCAGATTCCAGCCGATGGAATACTGCGCGATATAGCCGTCCAGCTCCTCCCGACGGGCGCAGACCCCCTCCACCGCCTCTGCGATGTAGCGCTTCTGCTTGGGACCGGGCTTGTCGGCGTAGACCTCGTTCTCGTTGGTGAGCAGAGCGTAATAGCTCTCCTCAAAGCGGTCCGTCAGGACCGTCTGCACGTCCTCGCCGGTGCACTGCACGGCATAGATCAGATGGACGGCGATCTCTCTGGCGCTGGATCTGGTCATGGGAAGCGCCTCGCCCATCAGGCTTTCCCCATGGAAATGCCGACGACGTTCACATCCACGCTGCGGACCTTGAGGCCGGTCATAGACTCCACGGCGTTGGTGACGGCGTTCTGCACGTTCTTTGCGATCTCCACGACGGAATGGCCGTAGAGCACCACCAGCCCGCATTCCAGCTCGACAGAGTCCTCGCCCAGGGTGATCTGCAAGCCCTTTTTGTCGTTCTTGAGGCTGACCACGCCCTCAACGTCCTTGACGGCGGCGGCGGCAATGGTGTGGATCACGTCCTCGTTGATGTTGACGCTGCCGTACTCCAGCTCCTTGGTCATGTATTCTTTATTATCAGCCATTTCGAAAGCCTCCTTTGTGGTCTTTTTATCATTGTATCATAAAATGTGAAAAATACAACTGGTATTTTTAATGAACTTCAATGATCCGCAGCTGAGACAGATCGTAGTCCGTCTGGGACAGGACGATATCCGAGAGCACCGCCACATCGTTTTCGCTGAGCCCCTCGGAGGCCACCGCCAGATCGATGCCGTCGTCGTTCATATAGGCCACGCAGTCGGCGTAGCCCTTGGAGATCACCAGGCTTTCGATGGAAGCCTCCGACAGGGCCGTCTTCACGATGGCGCCGAGCTGTTGGGAGCTGGCGCTGAGGTCCTCTCCCTCCCCGGCGTAGGAGATGGTCTCCTGCAGCAGATGGACCGCGCTGTCCCGGCTCTGCTGCCGGCTCAGCCGCATCTTGGCGAATACCTGCTCCGCGGTCTGATTGATCGGGTCCTCCTGCGCGGCGGCCTCGACCCCTTCGCCCGTGTCCGCCAGCACCAGCCTGGCGTCATCCAGGACCTTCTCCTGGTCCAGGGTGGAGACCAGATCCACGGCGCGCTGTTCCTCATAGCGCCAGTTCAGATAGATCCCGCCGCAGACGAGGATCAAAACAGCCGCCACCAGGGCGTTTCGTTTCCAGGATTTCATGTTCATTCCCCTTTACTTCATTTTCACGACCGTGATCTGGTCCGTGCCCAGACCCAGCAGGGCCGCCACGGCGGCGGAGATCTGCAGCCGGACCGCCGGAACGTCTCCGCCCTCCGCCACCACCAGCGCCCCCTGAAAGATCGGGTAGACCACGTTCACAAGGGCTGGTTCATGATATGCGCCGCCGCGCTCCAATATCACGGTCTTTTCCTCCCGGCTGGACGCGCTTCTCTCCCCCTCCTGCTCTTCCTGCCAACTGCTGTCCGCCAGATAGCGGGAGGCCGGTCCGCTCTTCAGGGTCAGCATGACCCGGACCTTCCCCGCGCCGTGGATCTGCCCCAGCAGTCCCTCCAGCTCCGTCTGGACCCGGCGGCAGTAGGCGCTGCCGTCGTCCGCAGGCGCAGTCTCCGGGGGATTCGTTGTCGAAGGCTGCGGCTGCTTCTGTCCGCCGCTTCCCCCGGGCCACAGCAGCAGCACCAGACCTGCCAGGAAGATCAGCAGCGGATATTTCCAGCGCTCCAGCAGAGCCGGGAGCTTTCCCAGCAGGGCCTGCGCCTGCTTCTTCATTCTTCCACCCATGTCTGCGCCTCATCCGGGATCTGCAGCCGCTGGCGCAGGATGGCGGACAGGGCCTGCTTCTGTCCCTCCGTCCAGCGGCCCCGCAGCTCCAGAGCGCAGGGCACGAAGCAGCTCTCCCCTGCCTCCTTCGCGGCGGCGCTGCAGCGCAGCGTCATTCCCAGGTCCCGGGCCTGCTCCTCCACCCAGGCGGAAGTCTGCTCCTCCACCAGCCGCCGCAGCAGCGCGTCGTTTTGCTCCCGGGCTTCCGCCTCCCGCTGCAGCTGGGTCAGGCCCGTGAAGGGGTCCGGCAGACGGCTGAGATCCACCCGCAGCAGCGGGCCCAGGGCCGTCAGCATCAGCAGACAGCCGCCGCACAGACCGATCAGCTTTCCGGCCCGTTTCCCCCGCAGGAGGGTCCCGCAGAGGGCGGTCAGAAAGGCGCAGAAGATCAGCCGCAGCAGATAGCTCTTGATGGATGTCATGGCGTCACCGTCCGGATACAGAGTACAAGGATCATCAGCGCCAGCAGACAGCATACCCCCGTCAGCGCCAGCATAAGACCCATGGCCTGGCAGAGCTTTTCCAGCAGTCCGCTGAGACTTCCCTTTCCCATCAGACCGCAAAGGGCTGTGGCCAGCTTGAGGAGCAGGTATTGCAGGGCGATGCGAAAAAAAGGTCCCAGACAGATCCCAAGCACCGCCAGCATCCCGTAGAGCCCCGCGGAGAGCCGCAGCAGAGAGGCCGCGCCCAACAGAGAGCCGGAGGCCTCCGAGACCAGATTCCCCACCACGGGCACCATTCCGGCGATGGCGGACCGGAGGGTGCGGAGCTTTTGGGCGTCCACCGCCCCGGACACCAGACCCGTCAGGGAAAGTATGGCGGAGTAGGCCCACATGATCCCCTTCACCGCTGTTACCAGCAGCCATGTCACCAGGTCCCGCAGCTTTGCCAGCTGCCGCAGACCCAGGCCGGATTCCGCAAAGGCCAGCATCAGGAACAGATACAGCAGCGGCACCAGCAGCCTGGAAACCAGACTCAGCAGCAGGTCGAAGAGAAGGATCCCCAGGCCGGCGGTCCCGGAGGAGGCCAGCCCGCCGGAGGCCGCCATCAGCGTCGTCATGCCCGGCAGCAGCAGCTCCACGTAGCGGTGCATCTGACGGATAGTTTCCGTGCCCAGACGGATCATGGCGTCCATGGGACTCAGGCAGACCGCCGCGGCGATCAGCGCGCCCACCAGGGGCACGGCGGCCTTCCCGTGCTCGCTCTGCTCCAGTATGGCGCAGAGCATGCCTGCGGCCAGCAGGACGCCCAGACTGCGCAGCCCGGCGTCCAGTCCAAGCTCCCGGATCTGCCCCAGCGTCCGGCTGAGCAGCTGCAGAATACGGACGCCGATACCCTCGACGCTTCCGTCATAGGGCCCGACTTCCTGCAGGATCTCCGAGGACAGGCCCTGTTCCGGGTCCGCCGCTTTCTCAAGCTCCGATAAGGGGTCCTCCGCTTGGACTGAGAGCACCAGCAGCGGCAGGATCAGCGCAAGGGACAGAAGCGCGAACAGCCTTCTCACAGCAACTCCTCGATCAGGGCCAGCACCGCCTGGAGCAGTGGCAGGCAGGCAATGAGGCAGAGCACACCGCCGCCCAGCTCCACAAGCTTTGACAGCGCGCTCTGGCCCGCGTCGGCGCAAACGGCGGCGGAAAGCTCCGTCAGCAAGCCCAGGCCCAGGCATCTGAACAGGGCGCCGGTCAATTCCGGGTCCAGATCCCCACGCTCCGCAAGGCGCTCCGCCAGACGCAGCACCGGCTCCAGCCGCCCCAGGAGAAAGGCAGCCGCCAGAGCACAGGCGCACAGGCTCAGGACCAGGGCAAGCTCCGGGCTCTGCTTTTTCACCGCCAGCGTCAGCAGCGCCGCCGTCAGCGCCAGGGCCGAGAGCCGGAACGCTTCCATCAGAAGTGGAACAGATCCTTGACCAGGGAGAAGAGATCCGCGATCTTCTCCACCACGATCATCAGAACCACCACCAGCCCCGCCAGGGTGGTCATGGTGGCCTGCTCCTCCCGGCCGGAGCGGACCAGCACCTGGTTCAGGATGGAGATGATGATGCCCACGGCGGCAATCTTGAAAATCAGATCAATGTCCATCAGATCACCAGCACCAGCATCGCCGCGCCCACCGTCAGACCCAGGAGCTTATAGGTGCGGCATCTGCCGTCCATCTGCGCCGCCAGCTCCTCCGAGAGCCGGAAAAGCTCCCCGGAGGCCAGCTGGATCTGTCGCAGCTGCCCGTCCCGGTCACAGCGGCCGAATCCGTCAAAGAGCCGTTCCAATACGGTCATGGCGGATTCCGGCAGCAGGATCCCGGCCTCGGCGCAGGCGCGCCGGGTCATACCCGCCGGTATCGGCTCCGGTTTTTCCGCTTCCTGGCGCAGGGCGGAAAAAAAGGCCTGTACCGAAGCGCAGCGGCCCTGTCCCGCCCGCCTGCAGAGGGGCGCGAAGGGTGTGGCGGCAAAGCGGATCTCGCCGCGCATGAGCTCCAGGGCCGCGGTCAGATCCCGCAGCTCCTCATGGGTCCGCCGCAGCCGCAGCGCCGCGTGGAGGCCCGTCCATACCGAGGAAAGCAGGATCATCCCGCTCCCCGCCAATCTGATATAGTCCATGGTCCATCCTTTCACATTGTATCCGCCGGTCTGAGCGGATCAGGGCGACGTTTTCAAAGATCCGCTTCCGCAGCAGCTGCCGGTATACGGGACGACGCATCAGATCCGAAAGGCAGGAGGCGTGGGCGGTGGCAAGAAAGCGCGCGCCGCAATAGGCGCCCCGGGCCAGAGCCTCCGCGTCTTCAGCGTCGGTGATCTCGTCCACCGCGATCCATTCCGGGGACATGGCGCGCAGCAGCAGCGCGACCCCACGGCGCTTGGGACAGGCGGAGAGCACGTCCGTTCGTCTGCCGACCGGAAGCTGCGGTCGTCCGTCCAGGCAGGCCGCCAGCTCGCCCCGTTCGTCGATGAGGCCCACGCGCCAACCGTAACGATCGGAGATCTGACGTACCAGATCCCGCAGCACGGTGGTTTTTCCTGCGCCGGGCGGTCCGAGGATCAGGGTGGAAGCGGGATGGGCCCAAAGGAAAGCGGCCGGCCCGTCGGCGCAGCCGGGCAGCGGACGGGCCAGACGCAGGTTCAGGGCCTGGTACTGGCGGATCGTGACGATCCGATCACCTTCCAGGGCCGCTCTGCCGCAGAGTCCCAGGCGATGGCCCCAGGGAAGGCTCAGATACGCGTGCCGCAGCTGATCCTCCACCGCGTAAACCGCCCGGCCGGAGGCCCTTTGCAGCACTTCCTCCAATAAGGCGCTGCCGACCGGCGGCAGACGCCCGGAATCCAGGCTGATTTCCCGGCCCGCAGAGCTCCAGCTCAGCGGAAAGCCCGCCCGCAGCCGCAGCTCCTCCACCCGTTCCCCTTTTTCCTCCAAAAGCTGCCGGATCCCGCTCTGATAGAGCTCCGGAAACAGCTCCGGCACCGCCTTTAATCGTTCCTCCATTGTGCATCACCTGGGACATTCTATGCGCGGCCCGGATCGAATATGCGGCTGTCCGGATAAGGGATCAGGCATCAGGGATCAGGCATCAGGGATCAGGGATCAAGGATCAAGGAGCAGGGTGGGGTAAGGGTCAAAGGGGCCGGGGCCGCAAACGCAAAAAAAGTAATAAGGAAAGGGCGTCAAGCCACAATCCTTATTACTTATTACTTCTTACTTATTACTTCTTACGTAATTGTTCAGTCGCCCGTAGGGGCCGATGCCTACATCGGCCCTACCTACCGATTTTTGCCTGCAAGCGAGGGCGGATGTGGGCATCCGCCCCTACGACGAAGGGGGCTACTGAATAGATACCTTATTACTTATTACTTCTTACTTATTACGACCAGCTTACCCCTTCCGCACTCTTCCGTGGTTAAAAAGATTCCACAGGGGGCCGGAGATGCAGACGGAGGAATAGCAGCCGCAGATGATGCCGATGCAGATGGGCAGGGCGAAGTTCCGGATGGAGCTGACGCCCAGGATCAGCAGCATGAGCATGACGATCAGGGTGGTGACGGTGGTGTTGATGGAGCGGGTCATGGTGTCCCAGATGGAGGTATCCACGATCTCTCCGAAGTTCCCGGTGCGCATGTTCTTCCGATTTTCACGCACCCGGTCGAAGACCACGATGGTGGCGTTGATGGAGTAGCCCAGGATGGTCAGCGCCGCCGCAATGAAGTTGATGTTGAAGGGGATGCGGAAAATCACATAGAAGCTCAGCATCACCAGCAGGTCATGGACCAGAGCGCAAACCGCAGCCAGACCGGATTTGAACTCGAAGCGGAAGGCGATATAGACCAGAATCAGGATCACGGCCACAAGGGACGCGGTGAAGGCCGCCTTGGACAGATCCTTGCCCACGGAGGCGGAGACGCGCTCCACCTGATAGCCCTGCTCGATGTTGACCTTGTATTCATTCGCGATGGCGTTGCGAACGGACTCCACTTCCTCGTCGCTGAGCTCCAGGGCTTTGATCCGAAGACCGTTCTCGCCGGAGGAGGTGACGGAGGAGGGCGCCTTGCCGATGGCGTCCTGATAGAGCTCCGCGGCCCGGTCCGTAACGGACTTGTCCACCTGCACGGGAAGCTGGAACTCAAAGGTGGTGCCGCCCACGAAGTCGATGTCGAAATTGAACAGCCCGTTGACCCCGCAGAGGGTCAGGATCAGACTGACCAGCCCCACGGAGATCAGGATCAGGGAGATGACGCCGAAGAGCTTGAAATGCTTGGTAAAGCTGAAGCCTCTGAACTTGTCGATCATGTCAGCGCCTCCTTTCTTACGCGCAGTAGAGCTTGAGATTCGTGATCTTCAAGCCCACGGCGGTTTTCAGCAGGACCTTGGTGAGCACCAGCATCACCAGCATGGACAGGGCCACGCCGATCAGCAGCGTCACGGCAAAGCCCAGGATCGTGCCGGAGCCCTGCCAGAGCAGAACAAAGCCGGCGATCATGGTGGTGACATTGGCGTCGATAATGGCAAGAATGGCCCGCTTGTAGCCGGATTCGATGGCAAAGCGAAGGGTCTTGCCCAGGCGCAGCTCTTCCTTGATGCGCTCGTAGATGATGACGTTGGCGTCCACCGCCATGCCAACCGTGAGAATGATGCCGGCGATGCCGGGCAGGCTCAGGTTCACATGCAGGACGGAAATCGCCACGGCAAAGAGGGCCGCGTAGGCCGCCAGGGCGATGCAGGAAATGACGCCCATGAGCCGATAGACCACAATCATAAAGATCATGACCAGGATCAGACCGATCAGGCCGGCCTTGAGGCTGGTGGACAGGCTTTTCTCGCCCAGGGAAGCGCCGATGGTCTGCTGCTTGGCGGTGGTGAGCTCAAAGGGCAGGCGCCCGGCGGAGATGATCTTCGCCAGATAGCGGGCCTCCGCTTCCGGGTCCTCGGCGGAGCCGATGGAGATGATCACGGAGTCGGTGTCCAGGACCTCGTTGACGTAGGGCGCGGAGATCTCCTCGCCGTCCATCTGGATAGCAAGATAGGTCTTGCCGTCCGTCCGGGCCAGGACCTTCTGCGAGGCTTCCTTCAGCTTGGTGTGGCCGTCGGGCGTCAGATCCAGACGGACATGGGGACGGCTGATGCCGGTGGAGTCCGTCGGGGAATTCTCATACTCGGCGTCTTTGATTTCCGTGCCGGTGAGCCAGACCTTGCCGTCGGCGTCCACAAAGCTGACCACGGCGGTGGCGCCCAGGTCATGCACAGCCTTCTCGGGATCCTCCACGGAGGGGATCTCCACCACCAGGCGGCGTTCGCCGGAGATGTAGCAGCTGGCCTCGGTGTAGCCCAGGGCGTCCAGACGCTGCTGCATCATGGTCCGGGCCACTTCCATGCCATCGGAGAGCTCGGCTTCGTCGAAGTCGGAAGGGATCTTGGCCTCGTAGGTGATCTCGGAGCCGCCCACCAGATCCAGACCCAGGACCACGCCCTGGGACACCGGAGGGATCGCGCTGCCGACGCCGTGCAGCGCCGCAAAGAACAGCGCGCCGACGATCAGGATCACGAGGATCAATGTGATTATCGCTTTTTTCATATCAGATCAGTAACCTCCTGATTGAATTCCACGGTATTATACAACAAACATCGGCTTCCGTCAACAAAAAAAATCGGATGCCCGAAGACATCCGATTTCATATGTTTTTTACTTCTTCTGCTTTTTCCGCGCCATGCCGATGCCCGCCAGGACGCAGCCACCCACGGCAACGATGCCGGAGACGATGGACATGACCAGGTAACGGATCTGCGGATTCGACACGCTGCCAGGGTTCTCCCCGTCGCTGATGCGGCTGAGCAGCATCAAACCGAAGACCGTAAAACCCAGACCCAGGACGGCCAGTACCGCGCCGTAGACCACCATGGAGGCCTTCTTGTCTTCGGAGAAGCCCAAGATGCGGGCGATGGCGGGAGCCAAGATCACGTTGATTGCCAACTCAATCAGGAAATTCACGCCAACCAGGCCCACGATAGCATAGGTGAAGGTGGAACCTGTGCCGCTGCCCGCGGCCCATTGGGCGATGGTGTCCCAGAAAAAGATCCGACAGCCGATCAAGAAGATGCCGGTATTCACAAGGGGGCAGACCAGCGCGGCAACCACGACGGCGGCGTATTTGTTGTACTTTTCCAGCAGGCGGTAGACTAGGCCCGAGAGTAGACCTGCCAGCACGCCCTTCGCGATTACGGTAACAATCGTGCCGAAGACGCTAACCGCCAGGAAAGGGGCGGCGTCGCCGGAGAGCAGAATCACCATGGCGTTGACAAAGCCGAACCATGCGCCATAGGCCACGCCCAGCAGGGCTGCGCCGATGACGATGGGGACCAGAGCCAGATTGATGTTGAAGGTGCCGAACTTGATCGCGGTGCCGAGCAGCGCCAGGACCACGACGACGGCGGTCAACATAGCTGCAAGCGTCAGCTTGCGAACCTGCTCCTTGCTCCTCCTGCCGTTTTTCGCAGAAACATTGCTTTGAGACATATTCAATTCCTTTCTGCTGCTGTTTCACCCTTACGTTGAATACAGCGCAAGTGCAATATAGCACAGATTCGCGGAAATGTAAAGAAAAATCTCCGTCATTTCTGACGGAGATCTGTTTTCCTTGAACGGAAGAAAATCAATAACCTCTTCTCTTGTTCTTACGGGCAGCCTCGCTCTTCTGCTTGCGCTTCAGACTGGGGCTGACGTAATGCTCGCGCTTGCGAACTTCCTGCTGGATGCCAGCCTTCTGGCAGCTCCGCTTGAAGCGCTTGAGAGCATTCTCCAAGGATTCATTTTCCTTGACCTTGATCTCAGACATCGATTTCCCTCCCTCCGATACGACCGGTTCCATCCAGGTCGCTTTCAGGGCCTTTTTTGAAAGGCGTGGTTATTATACAGGCCATTTTGTCAAATGTCAAGAGTCAATTTTTGATTTTTTGAATATTTTGTGTTTGAAACCATCGACAATCAATGGATATCGTCAATCGGTGCAATGGGGATGCTGTAGATATAGACGGTGTTCGGATCACCCTGGGTTTTGCTCCATTCCCATTCGCATTGCAGCCCGATCATCCAGGGGATCATCGTGTTGTAATACCAGACCTTCTGATAGGACCAGGTCACGGATTCCAGCTGCTCTCCATAGCTGACGATCCAGGTGCGGCTGTGATCCCGCATCAGCTCCCGCAGCTGCTCCTGCGCTTCCGACGGCATACTGTCGTTCGGTTCGCTGCGCATGGACCCGCCGTAAGGCCAGCCGCTGTAATAGATTTCCGCTCCAAACGCTTTGGCGCCTTCCATGGGAAAGCTGGCGGCAAGCTCCGGCTTTGGGTTGTGAACCCTTTGGTCCAGAAACGGAACAGCCTGCAAAGCAAAGAACAGGACACAGACTGCGCCGAAAAAGGCCAAAAGCCTGTGCTTCCCGCGCCGGAACAGCAAGAGCATCCACAGCAGCAGCCCCACCAGCAGGAGCAGCAGGATCCAGATCCCCACGGCGCGCTCTCCGACGCGCAGGCTCTTGAACAACGGAAGAACCAGATAGATCCAGAAGGGTCCCGCCGCAGCGGCCCAGAGAATCAGCGCCAGAGCGCAGCAGCCGAGAAAGATCAGGACCCGCTTCCAGACGGGGCTTGGCTTTTTTGCTTCCATGGAATCTCCTTCTATACGCTGCGTTCTCAAATCAAATACTTCCTGACCAGAGGGATCCTGGAGAGGATCCAGTACAGGATCAGGCAGGCAGCCAGGACGCTGACCACCACCAGGGGGATCATCAGGACGGAAGTATCTGTGAGCTCCATGAAGCCCGCCAGCTTCAGGCGCTTGACGACAAGCATATGGGAGAGATAGACGCAGAAGGAGGCCAGGGAGACAAATCGGAACACGCCGCTCCCCTTCTCCGTGCGCCGCGCCCGGCACAGACCGAAGATCCCGGCGGCATAGACGCAGACGTTCACCGAAAAGCCCTGGAGAAAGCGATCGTCCAGGGAGCCCTTTTGCAGGGTGGCGTATACGGTCCCGCCGTAGGTGGCGGCCAGACCCGCCAGCAGCAGGAGCCAGCAGACCCAGCGCTTCCACTTCCCCGTGGCGGCTGCATAGCCCAGCAGACCGTAGCCCATGGAGGCCCAGGTCATGTTCAGCATCCACTGGATGGGGATGCCCTGGAACATATTGTACGGGTAATAGCCCCGCAGCACGGGCAGCAGGATGCCTGTGACAAACCAGAGCGCCAGGGCATAGCGGAGGGTCCTCCGGTCCGCGTGCTTCGTAAAGACCCGCAGCACCGGCAGCATGGCATAAAACAGCAGGATGATATGCAGATAATACAGATGCTGCTCATGGTCGAAGAAGAACAGGCGCTTGAAACGGAACCAGAGATTTGCCGCGTTCAGGGTCCCGGTCTCCCAGAGATCGTAGACGTGATAGAGGAAGGCCCAGAAGAAAAGGGCGATCAGCAGCCGGGGCAGGTAGCGGGTGTAGAGCCGTTTGAGCGTCAGCTCCTTATCCGGTCGGAGCATCAGCGCGCCGGTCACCATCAGAAACAGCGGCACGCCGGCCCGGGCAGCGGCGCTGAGAAACATGCCGCTGTACCAATCCGGGCTTCCCATTTTGCTGCGAAAACAGGAGGTAAAGGCGTGGATGGTCAGCACGGAAAGAATGGCGATCGTCTTGATCAGATCGAGGGATGGATCGCGGGATCCTGTTTTCGTGCGGTTCCGTTTCATAGTATTTGTCTCCTGTTGCTTACGCGGGGGTTGCGGGCGCTCAATGAGCGCCCCTACAACGACGGGGGTTTGCGGGCGCTCAATGAGCGCCCCTACAACGACGGGGGTTTGCGGGCGCTCAATGAGCGCCCCTACAACTATGGGGGTTTGCGGGCATATTGCCCGCGCTGCATTATTTGACGATCAGATTGACCAGTTTATTGGGCACGGCGATTAGCTTGAAGACATTGCCGCCGGCGCGGGCGACGGCCTTCTGCACCCACTCGTCCGCCTGGGCGTGGGCGGCCAGCTCCTCCCGGCTGAGATCCGCGGGGGCCTGGATGGTGCCCTTGGTCTTGCCGTTGATCTGGATGGCGATGGTCAGCTCCTGATCCTTGCACTTGGCCTCCTCGTACCGGGGCCAGGCGCTGAGGGAACAGAGACCCTCGAAGCCCTTCTGCTCCCAGAGCTCCTCGGCGATGTGGGGGGCGAAGGGGCTGAGCAGCTGGAGCAGGGTCTTCAGCTCGGCCCGGTTGCAGCCCTTGTCGCCCAGCTGGTTCACCAGGGTCATGAGCTGAGCCAGGGCGGTGTTGGCCTTGAGCTGGTCGATGTCGGAGCTGACCTTGCGGATGGTCTTGTGGATCAGGTTCTCGTTGGCCTTGGAGTATTCCGTCTCCTGATCCTCCACGGTCTCGGCCAGGGCCCAGACCTTATCCAGGAAGCGCTTGCAGCCCTTGACGGAGTTTGCGGCCCAGGCGGCGGGCTTCTCAAAGTCGCCGATGAACATGATATAGGTGCGCATGGTGTCCGCGCCGAATTCGTCGATGACGTCGGAGGGGTTGATGACGTTGCCCCGGGACTTGGACATCTTGATGCCGCCCTCGCCCAGGATCATGCCGTGGCTGGTGCGCTTGGCGTAGGGCTCCTTGGTGGGGACCACGCCGATGTCGTAGAGGAACTTGTGCCAGAAGCGGGAGTAAAGCAGATGGAGGGTGGTGTGCTCCATGCCGCCGTTGTACCAGTCCACCGGCGTCCAGCGCGCCAGGGCCTCTTTGGAGGCCAGGGCCTCGTCGTTGTGGGGGTCGGTATAGCGCAGATAGTACCAGTTGGAGCCCGCCCACTGGGGCATGGTGTCGGTCTCCCGCCGGGCGGGACCGCCGCACTTGGGGCAGCTGGTGTTGACGAACTCCGGGATCGAGGCCAGGGGGCTCTCGCCGTCGTCGGTGAGCTCATAGCTCTGCACGTCGGGCAGCAGCAGGGGCAGATCCTTCTCGTCCATGGGGACCATGCCGCACTTGGGACAGTGGATCACGGGGATGGGTTCGCCCCAGTAGCGCTGGCGGGCAAAGACCCAGTCCCGGAGCTTGAAGTTCTTCTTCGCCTCGCCCAGGCCCTTTTCCACCAGCCAGTTGGTGATGGCGGTCTTGGCCTCGGCCACGGACAGGCCGTTCAGGAAGTCGGAGTTGACCAGGATGCCGGTCTCCACGTCGGTGAAGGCGGCCTCCTCCACGTTTCCGCCGGCAATGACCTCCACGATGGGCAGGCCGAACTTCTTGGCGAACTCCCAGTCGCGGGTGTCGTGGGCGGGCACGGCCATGATGGCGCCGGTGCCGTAGGTGGCGAGAACGTAGTCGGAGATGAAGATGGGGATTTCCTTGCCGTTCACGGGGTTGACGCCCATGACGCCGCCCAGCTGCACGCCGGTTTTATCCTTGTTGAGCTCGGTGCGCTCCATGTCGGACTTGGAGGCCGCCAGCTTCTGATAGGCCCGGACCTCCTCCAGATTTGTGAGCCGGTCGGCCCACTTCTCCACCAGGGCATGCTCCGGGGAGAGGACCATATAGGTGGCGCCGAAGAGGGTGTCGGGGCGGGTGGTGTATACGGTGATCTCGTCGCCGAGGGTGGTGCCGAACTTCACCTGGGCGCCGTAGGAGCGGCCGATCCAGTTGATCTGCTGGGTCTTGACCCGTTCGGGGAAGTTGACCTCCGCCAGGTCGTCGATCAGGCGGTCGGCGTAGGCGGTGATCTTCATCATCCACTGGCTGCGATCCTTCCGGATGACCGGCGCGCCGCAGCGTTCGCAGACGCCCTCCACGACCTCCTCGTTGGCCAGGACGCACTTGCAGGAGGTGCACCAGTTGACGGGCATCTTGGTCTTGTAGGCCAGGCCCTTTTTGAACATTTGCAGGAAGATCCACTGGGTCCACTTATAATACTTCGGATCGGTGGTGTTGACCTCCCGGTCCCAGTCGAAGCTGTAACCCAGAGCCTGGAGCTGGGAGCGGAACACGCCCACGTTCCGCTCGGTGACGGCCCGGGGATGGACGTGGTTCTTGATGGCGTAGTTTTCCGTGGGCAGGCCGAAGGCGTCGTAGCCCATGGGGAACAATACGTGATAGCCCTCCATGCGCTTTTTCCGGGCGATGACGTCCATGGCGGTGTAGGGCCGGGCGTGTCCCACGTGAAGGCCCATGCCCGAGGGGAAGGGGAACTCGATCAGGCCGTAGAACTTGGGCTTGTCGCTCAGGTCCTCGGTCTTATAGGTATGGTTCTCGATCCAGTAGCTTTGCCACTTCTTTTCGATTTGTTCAAAGTCGTATTTCATAAATGAAACCTCTTTCATCCAGCATATGCAGGGATAAGCATTGCTTGTCCGGTCCTTCTTCAGGCAGGCGCATAACGGCGGACAAGCATTGCTTGTCCCTGCATTCTTTTCTCAATCAAGTGCAACGGGCTTCGCGTCGTTCCACATGCGTTCCAGGTCGTAGAACTGCCGGGTCTCGTCGGTGAAGACATGGCAGACCAGGCTGCCGAAATCCAGCAGCACCCAGGTGCCGCTCCGATGGCCTTCCCGGTGCAGCAGGGGCTCGCCGCAGGCTTCGACCGCCTCTTCGACAGCGTCGCAGAGGGTCTTGATGTGGGTATTGGAGGTGCCGGTACAGATCAGAAAGTACTCCGCCAGCGTAGTGACCTCTGTGACCTCCAGGAGCTTGATGTTGACGCCCTTTTTCTCCTCCATAGCCCGGACGGCGGCCATGGCGATTTCCTTTGTATTCATATCATCACTCTTTCATAGATGGATTGGGATCAGAATATTTCGCCGATCACGTCAGAGGCCACCGCGTAGAAGGTCATGGCGCTCAACAGAAGTGAGATCAGCAGGAGCAGCGCGCCCTTCAGCCATCCGGGTACGCCGCCTTCCTCATCCTCCGGAAGCTCCTCCATGGTCTGCTGGATCTGTTCGATCTGCTCCGGGGTGATGCGGACGGCGGAACGGGACTCCCGGGACTGCTCCGAACGGGTTTCAATGGCCTCGGGGATCGTGACAGGGGCCGGCTGCTCCCCGCCGCTCACGGGTTTGCCGATGAGCGCGTAGAGCTCCTCCAGGAAGCTCTCTTCATCCTGAGGCTGGGAAGCCTCCTCCGAATCGCCGGCTTCCGCCTCTTCCGCTCCGCTCTGCTCCCCCTGTTCCGGTTCGGATTGCTCGTCCTTTTCCGGTTCCGCCTGCTCCGCGCCTTCTTCCACGGAAAGGGTCAGCTCCTGGGCGGGCTCCGGCTGCGCCGGTTCTTCCGCGCTCTCGGCGGCGGGCGCTTCGCTGATCTCCTCCGTCGGGAGAGGCTGTACTTCTTCCGCAGTGCTATCCGTGTCGGGCGCCGGTTCTGCCTCGGAATCGGAGGGCTCCGGCTTCTCAGATTCGCCGTGGACGCTGTCCTGAACGGACTTTATGGCCGCCTCCAGCGCTTCGTCGGTGACAGGCGTTCTCGGTTCCGCCTCGGCGTCGTCATGGAAGAGATCCATCTCCATGAACCCGGAGAAATCCGGCTTCTGCTGCTTCTGCTCCTCGTGCTCCTCCTGGAGAGCATCCTGGAGACTTTGGAGCATGAGCTCCTGCTGATTGGGCAGGCTGTCGGTCTCTGTCTTGAGATTCAGCGGCTGGTCAGGGGGCGTTTCCCGGGAAAGGCCCTCGATATCCAGCACCAGCTTCGGGCTTTCGTCCTCCGGTATCATTACGGGTGCGATGGAAATCGCTTCCTTTGCGACGGCTTCGTTTTGTTCGGCCTTTTTATTTTTTCCAAAGAGCTTCACAGTCATTGACTCCTCTCGGTTTTGTTTCGATAGTAATACCAGGCGTCCAGCGTATCCGGATCAATGTCCCGGTCCAGAGCCTTCAAATATCGGACGGACTGATCCAGGCCGCGGAACACCGCGTCGTCCAGATCTCTCCAGACAGCGTCCCGTAGGGCTTCCACGCCGGGGAAATGCCGATTCGGTTCCATGTAATCGGCAATATACAGGATCTTTTCCAGCAGACGCATCTCCGCCCGTCCGGTGGTATGCCACCAGATGGCGTCGTAAACCTCCCGGGATTCCCCGAAGACTTCCCTCGCGATCACCGCGCCGGTTTTCGCGTGCATGAGCTTGGGGTTTTCATACTGCATGTCCGTAAGGCGGATCCCATAGCGGTCTACCAGATCCAGATGGGACGCTTCTCCCAGGGCCTTTGTGATATCGTGGAGAATTCCGGCCCGGGCTGCGACCTCCGGATCGGCGCCCCAGCGCTCCGCCAGAGCTTTGGCGGTCTCACAGGTCCCGATCACATGGGCCCGTCGCTTCTCGTCGTGCAGGGACAGGGAAATTTCCTTTAGATCCGCAAAGGGCAAATTTTTGAGGCCCTTGGTCAGATACCAGCCGTTTTGCCGGATCATTTCCAGCACGGCGGGGTCCAGACAGCTCGGCGCGTCGAAGGCAAGCATCCGTCGGACAATGGTGGAAGAGATCTGTACGCATTCATTGTCTACGGTCAGGATCTCGGCCTTCATGCTTTCGCGCAGGCGATCGGCCTCCTTCAAAACCTCGGCCCAGACCGTCGGGGACTCGCCCCGATGCACCACGGCCAGCGTCGCCAGGTCGGCGATCCGTTCCGGTTCCCGCCAGCTGGTGAAGGACAGGAACATGTCGGTTCCCATCACCAGATAGAAGGTATCCCGGGGATTGGCCGCGGTCAGCTCCGCCAGCGTATCCACGGTGTAGCTCTTTCCTGACCGGCGCAGCTCGATATCGCAGATCTCCGTCTTGGGGATCCGAGAGAACGCCGTCCGGCACAGCGCCAGTCGATCCATTGCGCCTGGAGAACCCAGGGCCAGGGACTTATGGGGAGGATCGGCCGCGGGAACGATCAAGAGCTTATCCAGCGCGAGCTTTTGGATCAGCTCAGCGGCGGCCAGCGTATGGCCCGTGTGAGGGGGATTGAAGCTTCCCCCGTAGACGCCGATTCTCATGCTTCGTCGTCCCTTTCCGCGCGTCTGCGCTGTTTTGCGAATTCGATGGCAGCCTGCTTGAAATACGCGTTTTTCCGTTCCCGTTCCGCTTTGGCGGCGGCCCGGCGCTTCTGGGCGCCGACCTTCACAGGATTGATTTTCACCTTGGCCTTGGCGGTGCCGGTCTTTTTGGCCAAGGTTTCGGAATGGCGCCAGATCACAAATTTATTGCCGACACACTGGATTCCTTCGGCGTGAAGGGCTTCGCAGAGCTGGTCGCTGACCTCGCGCGCCGTCATCAGCGCCGTCTCCAGGACCTTACCCTTCACCAGCTCCCGGGCCTCCAGCTGGCGGTCCAGCTCCTCGATCAGCGTGTCGGTGACGCCCTCCTTGCCCACCATCAGGGTGGTATCGAGCTCATTTGCCTTTGCGCGGAGCTCTGCGCGCTGCTTGCTTGTGATCATTTCTCTTCCTCCAGCATTGCTTCCAAACGCATCAAAGCATTTGCTCTGTGAGAAATCCTGTTTTTACAATCCGCGCCCATCTGGGCAAAGGTGCAGCCCATGGACGGAACATAGAAGACCGGATCGTAGCCGAAGCCGTCCTCGCCCCGGGGCTCAAAGGCGATCAGCCCCTCGCAGCTTCCCCGGGCCACAAGCTTTCGACCGTCGGGATACAGCAGGGTGATCACGCAGACAAAGCGCGCGGTACGCTCATCGGAGCGGACGCCCCGCATGTTTTGCAGGAGATAATTCAACCGATCCCGGTCCGTCACGCAGTCCGGCGCGCCGTAGCGGGCGGAATAGATACCGGGCGCTCCGCCCAGCACGTCCACGCAGAGTCCGGAATCGTCCGCGATGGCGGGCAGGCCGGTGGCCTCCATGACAGCCCTGGCCTTCAGCTCGGAGTTCTCCTCAAAGCTGCTGCCGCTTTCATCCACGTCGATGGAGACGCCAAGCTCCGACTGCAGCACCAGCTCCATATCGAAGCGGGACAGGATGGCCTGGATCTCTGCCAGCTTGTGGCGGTTTTGAGAGGCAAGTACGACTTTCATGCTTGTATACCTTTCGTGAATTTGGGATCAGGGATACGGCGGACAAGCAATGCTTGTCCCTACAGTGCGACATAACGCTTCAGCAGGGCGCAGAGTTCCGTGTTTCCCTTTCTGCAGAGCTCAATCAGCCGCTGCTGTTCTTCCAACGTATAGGGTCTGGCCTCGCCGGTGGCCTGGAGCTCGATGATCCGGCCGGATTCGGTCATCACGCAGTTCATATCCACCATGGCGCGGCTGTCTTCCTCGTAACAGAGATCCAGCAGGGGGACGTTGTCCACGATGCCGGCGGAAATGCCGCTCACATAGCTGCGCAGGGGCATGCGTTCCAGCTCGCCCTGTTCCGTCAGTTTTCTGCACGCCAGGGCCAGGGCCAAAAAGCCGCCGGTAACGGAGGCGGTACGCGTGCCGCCGTCTCCCTGGAGCACGTCGCAGTCAATGGTGATGGTCCGTTCGCCCAGCGCCTGCAAATCTGCCGCGCTGCGGAGGCTGCGGCCGATGAGCCGCTGGATCTCTGCGCTTCTGGGAGACAGCTTCAGCTTTGAGACGTCCCGCTTGGAGCGTTCCCGGTTGGCCCGGGGCAGCATGGAGTACTCCGCGGTGATCCAGCCTCCCTGTTTTACGTGAGGCGGGACCTTATTCTCCACGGAGGCTGTACAGAGGACCATGGTGCTGCCCATTTCGATCAGGCAGGAGCCCTCTGCGAATTTACTGAAATTCGGTGTAATTTTTACAGGGCGAAGCTCGTCGCTTTTTCTTCCGTCGATGCGATTCATGTATTTCTCCTATTTCAGTCTTCCGTAAATCCAGGCTTGGATCGCCCTCGGGGCGATCGTTTGCTTCGCAAACCGGACGAGGAATGCTCGCCCCTGCGGGGTCAAATGAGCGCCTCGACGAATTCCCTGGCGTTGAAGGGCATCAGATCGTCGATCCCCTCGCCTACGCCGATATATTTCACAGGGATCTGCAGGGCGTCCGCCACGGCAATTACGATGCCGCCCTTGGCGGTGCCGTCCAGCTTCGTCAGGACGATGCCGGTGACGCCGGCAATCTGCTTGAACTGCTTGGCCTGCAGCAGACCGTTCTGGCCGGTGGTGGCGTCCAGCACCAGCAGGACCTCCTTGCTGCTGTCCGGCAGCTCCCGGTCGATGACCCGGCTGATCTTCGCAAGCTCGTTCATCAGGTTTGCCTTATTGTGGAGACGGCCCGCGGTGTCGCAGATGATCACATCCGCGCCTCTGGCCTTGGCGGCGGAGATGCCGTCGTAGACAACGGAAGCGGGGTCCGCCCCCTCATGCTGGCGAACGATCTCCACCTCGGCGCGGTTCGCCCAGATCTCCAGCTGATCCGCAGCCGCCGCCCGGAAGGTATCCGCCGCGCAGAGCAGGACCCGTTTGCCCTCGGCGGCCAGCTGATTGGCGAGCTTGCCGATGGTGGTGGTCTTGCCGACGCCGTTGACGCCGATCACCAGGATCACAGCGGGCTTGGCGCCGATGTTCAGCGCCGCTTCTCCCACGTTCAGAGTATCCGTCAGAATATCAACCAAAGCGCCTCTTACCTTGGAGGGCGTGGTCAGCATCCTCTCATAGGCGGATTCCCGCAGCCGTTCCACGGATCTTGTGGCAATCTCCACGCCGAGATCCGCCAGGATCAGCCGCTCTTCCAGTTCGTCGTAAAACTCGTCGTCTACCTCATATTCACCGGCAAAGAGTCCGCTGATGGCGCTGCGGGTCTTGGTCAGGCCCTTCTTAATCTTTTCAAAAAATCCCATGATATGATCCTTTCAGATAAGGTACTTATTACTTATTACGTAATTGTTCAGTCGCCCGTAGGGGCCGATGCCTACATCGGCCCTACCTACCGATTTTTGCCTGCAAGCGAGGGCGGATGTGGGCATCCGCCCCTACGACGAAGGGGGCTACTGAATAGATGCCTTATTACTTCTTACTTTTTACTTCTTATTTCTGCGTCAGTCCCAGCTCTTTCTCCAGCTCGTCCAGGTCCAGATGCAGCACCTTGCTGACGCCCTGCTCCTGCATGGTGACGCCGAAAAGCGCGTCGGCCTCCTCCATGGTGCCGCGGCGATGGGTAATGACGATGAACTGCGTCTTTTTGCAGAGCTGCCGCAGATAGTTGGCGAAGCGCTCCACGTTCCGGTCGTCCAGCGCGGCGTCGATCTCGTCGAGCATACAGAAGGGCGTGGGCCGCACCTTCAAAATGGAGAAATAGAGGGCGATGGCCACGAAAGCCTTTTCGCCGCCGGAGAGCAGCGTGATGGTTTTGAGCTGTTTGCCGGGGGGCTGGACCTTGATCTCGATCCCGCAGGAAAGGGGCTCGTCTGGATCCTCCAGCTCCAGGGAGGCCCGGCCGCCGCCGAACATCTCCACAAAGGTTTCTCCAAAGAACCGATTGATCCTGGCAAATTCACCGGTGAAAATTTCTGTCATGTGCCGGGTGATGTCCCGGATAATCCCCTCCAGCTCCCGCTTGGACATCAGTACGTCGTCCCGCTGACCGGAGAGATAGGTATACCGTTCGTTTACCCGTTCAAATTCTTCGATGGCACCCAGATTCGGGGTTCCAAGGCCGTGGATCTTGCGCCGCAGCTCGGCGATCCTCCGATTGGCGGCCGCCGGGGATTCCAGCTCCGCGGCGTGGGCGGGGGCGGTGGAGGGGGTCAGCTCATAGCTGTCCCAGAGCTTGTCCACGATCTGCTTTTCCTCCAGACGGGAGCTGTTTTTCTTCGCCTCCAGCCGGACGCATTCCCGTTCCAGATCGATAATGTCCTTGTTCTTCTGCTGCGCGTCCCGGTCGGCTGCGGTGCGAAGCGCCTCGATTTCGTTCCGGTGCTGCAGACATTCCCGGAGTCCGGTGCGCAGGACCTCGGTTTTTGCCGACTGCTCCTGGATATGGGATTCGTTTTCTTCGATCCGCTGTAGGATACTCTCTGTCTGCGCAAGCAGCTCGTCGATCAGCTCCTGCTTCTGGATCCGATCGCCCTCCAGAGAGGCGGAAAGCTCCTCCAGATGCCGAAGGTTTTCCATGGCGCTCAGCTTTTCCGCGTTGCGTCCGGCCACGGCCATTTTCTTCTCTGTCAACTCGTCGGTCAGGCCGCTGCCTTCCTTGCTCAGTGCGGACTGATCGACGGAAAGCGCGTCGATGGCCGCGGCAATTTCGTCTGATTTTGCCTTTAACACTTCGCTTTCCCGCGCCAGGGCGGATCTGCGGCGTTCGTCTGTCTGAATCCGTTCCTGAAGGGCGGCCAGCTCCCGCATATTGCCCTCGGCAGCCTGGCAGATGGCCTCAAAGAGCACGTGATATTGCTTCTCCTCGCCCTCCAGGCGCAGGATCTGGTCCTCGTATTCCCGCAGCTTGTCCTGCAGTTCCGTCTGTTCGAAGCCCACCAGATCCCGGAGACGGTTCGCCTCTGCGCTCTGCTTTTCCAGCGTCTCCCGCTGGGCGCTGAGCTTGCTGACCTGGGTCTTCAGGCGACGAATCTCATTGGAACGGGAGAGCATCCCGGCGGATTGGCTGATGCTGCCGCCGGTCATAGATCCGCCGGCGTTCATCACCTGACCGTCCAGGGTGACAATCTTAAAGCGGCTGTGATAGCGCCGTGCCATAGCGATGGCGTCGTCCAGGGTCTCTGTGATCACAGTGCGGCCCAGAAGGTTTTCCATCACCCGACGGTAGGATTCGTCAAATCGGATCAGCTCCGAGGCGATCCCGATGAAACCGGCGCAATCCTTCAGGCCCTTTTCCTGGAGGACCCGGCCTTCCATAGCGGAGATCGGCAGAAAGGTGGCCCGTCCCACGTCCCGCAGCTTGAGCTGCTGGATCGCCAGCTTGGCGTCCTCCTCGGCCTGCACCACCACATGCTGCATGGCGCCGCCCAAGGCGATTTCTATTGCCACGGAATAGCGGTCCTCGGTCTGGATCAGCCGTGACACAGGGCCGTGGATATGCTTCAAGGTCCCGTTATCGGACTGCTGCATGATGAATTTTACAGCCTTGGAATAGCCCTCGTATTCCCGCTCCATTTCCTGGAACAGATGCAGGCGGGATAAGGTGGTCTCCAGCTTGACGCCGCAAGCCTGCAGCTCCTGCTGCAGCGACTGGGCCTTTTCCTCCCGGGTCTTTCGCCGCAGGGCGTAGCCGGCCAGCGAATTGCGGCAGCCCTGAGCCTCCTCCTGCGCGGAAGACAGGGCCTTCCGGCAGATTTCCAGCTGTTGTTCGGTCTCCTTCCTGCGGGACAGCGCGGCGTTCCGATCCTCGTTGAGCTCGTTTTCCCGATCCCGGCTCCGGGAAAGGGCCTCCGTCAGCGCAGAGATATCCGTCCGTTTGGCCGCCAGGTCCGCCACACAGGCCGCGTGACGGTTGCGAAGCTCCAGATAGCTGCGGTTCATTCCCTCGGAGGAGGCGGTCAGCGCTTCCAGATCCTTTCGGATCTGCGCCAGGCGCAGCTCGAGATCCCGGGTCTCATGGTCGATCTCCGCCAAACGATTTCGGCGGTCCCGGATCTGCGCCTGCAGGTCCGATCTCCGTCCGTCCTCGTCGGAGAGCTCCTGACGCAGGCGGGAGAGATTGTCCTCAGCGTTCCGTTTCTCCCCTTCCAGCAGATCCCTGCGGCCGCTGAGCCGTTGAAGCTCCGCCTCCGCCTGTGAGATGGTCTCCCGCCGGCTTTCAATCTCCGTATCCTTCTCGTGCAGCGATTCGGTCAGGCGTTCTCCCTTTTGGTAGAGGGTGTTGAGGTTTTCATGCTCCTGGTTGAGGATAAAGGCGGATGCGTTGTAATCCTCCTCCGCCTTCCGGGCGGCGGCCGCCAAGCCGTTCAGACTGTTCAGCCATACGGCGACCTCCTGTCCCTTCAGCTCCTCGCGCAGCGCCAGATACTGCTTTGCTTTCTCCGACTGTTCCCGCAGGGGCTCCACCCGGA
>JAFYAB010000136.1 GCA_017540945.1 Oscillospiraceae bacterium
AAATCCAGATGGTCCCGCACCAGATGTTCGATCCCGTGGAGCCCGTGATGCTCGTGGTGATGGTGCTCCAGCCCAGAGCCTTCCCCCTGGGGGGAAGGTGTCGGCGCCTCAGGCGCTGACGGATGAGGGGCGTTTCGATCCGCTTCATGGTGATGATGGTGTTCTTCATGCTCCTCATGGCCGTGCACCAGGACCCGCATATGGGTTCCCCGGATCCCGCATTTGACCGAGGCCTCAGCCCGGAACGCCACGCCGGGGATCCCCAGGGCGTTCAGCTTCTCGACGAAGCCGGCGGGGTCGGGATGCAGCTCCAGCAAGGCCGCCGTCAGCATATCGCCCGCCGCGCCCATGGCGCAGTCGAAATAAAGCGTTTTCATATTGTACCTCCAATCGGTGCTGCCGTAGGGGACGATGCCCACATCGGCCCTCCGGACAAGGGCGGATCTGGGCATCCGCCCCTACGGCGCAGGCCGCATGTGATTGATCCGGTTCGCCAAAAAGCCCGCGCCGAAGCCGTTGTCGATGTTCACCACGCTGACGCCGCTGGCGCAGGAATTCAGCATGGACAGCAGGGCCGAGAGCCCGCCGAAGGAGGCTCCGTAGCCCACGCTGGTGGGCACAGCGATCACGGGACAGTCTACCAGACCGCCGACGACGCTGGCCAGGGCGCCCTCCATGCCCGCGATGGCGATGACGACGGAGGCGCTCATCAGCTCGTCCAGGTGTGAGAGCGTGCGGTGCAGGCCTGCCACCCCCACGTCATACAGGCGGATCACCCGACTGCCCAGGAATTCCGCCGTCAGCGCGGCCTCCTCCGCCACCGGGACGTCGCTGGTGCCGCCGGTGGCAACCACCACAGTTCCCAGTCCGTCCGGCTCCGGGATCCGGCCCAGCATGCCGATCCGGGCCTCGGCGGCGTAGCGCAGGGGAAAATCCTGGGCAAGCCGCTCCGCCTTCTCAGGGCTTAGCCGGGTGATCAGGGCCCGCTCCTGGCCGTGCTCCTGCATGAGCCGCAGGATCCCGGCGATCTGCTCCGGGGTCTTTCCCGCGCCGTAGATCACCTCCGCGGCCCCCTGGCGCAGCTTTCGGTGCAGATCCAGCTTGGCGTAGCCGATGTCCGCGAAGGGGGCCTTTTTCAGAGCCAGCAGGGCCTCGTCCACCGAGCGGGCGCCGGCCCGCACATCTTCCAAAAGCTGTCGGATCTCCGTATTCATAGGGCTTCCTCCTGATAGGCTGTAATACGATTATTTGATGAAACGCTCATAAACCGTTTCATCAACCGCAGCAAAGCTGCGGCTGGCAAATCCATATGGATAAGAATGCCCGCGTGGGCGGGCATGGGGAAGGGGATGGCTGGAATTATAAGCGGTCGGGTTCCCGGAGAAAGGCCGCCCGGATCTGTTCCATGGTCCGGGCCAGGAGGCGCTCCGGGTCAGCGCCCTCGATGTCCAGGCCCGCAGCCTGGAAGAGCTGGACCTCCGGTATGCCGTAGAAGCTCCGGGCCAGGGCCTTTACGTAGCCGAAGCCGTATTCCTCCGGCACGAAGCAGCCGCCGGCCGTGGTGAGATAGAAGAGCTGCTTTGCCCGGCAGAGCCCCTGGGGCTCGCCCTGGGGTGTGTATTGGAACGTGACGCCGAGAATGTTGATCTGCTCGAAATACTGTTTCAGGATCGCGGGGAAGGAGAGATCCCAGTAGGGCGCGGCGATCACGATCCGGGAGGCGGCGGCAAACTGCCTGGCCAGGGCAAAGTCCGGCGCGTCCAGCCGCCCCGCGTCGATCAGGGCGTAGCGCCGGTCCAGAAAGGCTTCGTCCACAGCGGGGAAGGAGAGCGTCTCCAGCCGGAGGGTCTCGATCTTCCCGCCCAGCTGGGAGAGCAGGCAGTCCGCCAGCCGCCGGGTACGGGAGTCCGCCCGCACACAGGCGTCGATGTATAAGGTCAAAGAGGATCCCTCCTGTCTGAATTTGCCCCCGCGGATGGGCGGCGGCGCTTATTTGCGGCGCAGCAGCCGCAGGGTCTGCTTCTGTTCCGGGGAAAGGCGGTCGCTCTCGAGGGCCTTCCGGATGGTCATGTTGTGGGTCCAGGGCTCCAGCCGCTGCCCGGTGAGCCAGGGCAGCACGGCTTCGTACTGCTTGGCCAGGGCGGTGGCGAAATACCAGGCCACCATCATCCGGACGTAGTAGTCCTCCGAGCGCAGCCTTGCCGCCAGCTCCGGATACATCGGGTCGAAGTCGCCGTCCAGATAGTGCTGCATGAGCATCCGGACGGCAAAGCGGACGGTGTAGGGATGGGGCGAGTCAAGCCAGCGGCGGATCTCGCCCAGGAGCGCCGGCTTGTGACGGCCGAAGACCCGGGGGGACATCTGGTCACAGGTGGCCCAGTTGTCCACGAAGGGCAGAAAGGCGTCCACCGCCTTCAGGCAGGCGTCATAATCCCGCAGCTCCGAGACCAGAAAGGCGTGGAGCTGGTTTTCATCAAAATAGCGGTGGGGAAGCACCCGCAGGAAGGCCTCGGTCCCGGGCTGCCGGGCCAGTTCCTTCGCGTAAGCCCGCAGGGCAGGGGTCCTGACGCCGATCATGGTTTCCGGGTCCAGACCGGGAATCAGCCTGCTCTGAAAATCCCGGTAGGGGAGATCCCGCATTTGAAACAGCC
>JAFYAB010000137.1 GCA_017540945.1 Oscillospiraceae bacterium
GGGTGTGGCGGGACGAGGTGGAGCACATCTCCCACCGGCACTATTCCACCGGCTTTTTCTACGGCCAGCCGGGGCAGTATTATGACGATTCCCGCTATATCCGGGCGTACCAGGTGGTGGCCGTCGTGGAGGCCTGCGACGCCGAGGGACGCGCGCGCTGCTCTCTGCGCAACAAATTTGCCGAGGGCGACGAGCTGGAGGCTGTCGGACCGGATCTCAGACCCTTTGCCTTTGAAGCCGCTTCGCTGCACGATGCGGAAGGGGCGCGCGTCTCCGAGATCCGCACGCCGCAGGCCCGCTTCAGCCTGCTCCTTCCCAGGCAGGTGCCGGCCTGGACCATCCTCCGGCATCGGGTGGAGCTGTCCGCGCGTTGAAGCGCGGGGCTGCGCCCGGCTCCGAAAAAGATAGAAATTCTGTGGAGTTATCCGCATTGGATTGACTTTTTTCAACGAAAACAGTATAATAAAGGCTCAACAATAGCAGGATCTGTGATCCGGACAGTAGGTAACCTATGAAACATCAAGAATTTGAGCTTCCATCACCGTTTGAAAAAAAGCTTTATCTTGCTTCTCCGAATATGCACGGAGAAGAGCTTTCCTATATCCGGCAAGCCTTCGAGACGAACTGGGTTTCTACGCTCGGAGAAAATATCAACGAGGTGGAGGCGCAGCTGGCCAGACGGCTTGGGCGTTCCCGCGCTGTGGCCACCTCCTCCGGTACCGCAGCGCTGCATCTTGCCGTGCGTGCCTGCGCAGTACGGCTCTACGGCGAGCCGGACCCCGTGGGCGGCTCGCTGGCCGGCAAGCGCGTTTTTTGCAGCGATCTGACCTTTGCCGCCACAGTCAACCCGGTGCTCTACGAGGGCGGCGAACCCATCTTCATCGATTCGGAGTATGAGACCTGGAATATGGACCCGGCCGCGCTGGAGCGGGCTTTCGCGCTCTATCCCGACGTGAAGCTGGTCATCCTGGTACATCTCTACGGCACGCCCGCAAAGCTGAAGGAGATCTGCGAGATCTGCCGGCGGCACGGCGCTCTGTTGGTGGAGGACGCCGCGGAGTCTTTGGGCGCCGTATACGACGGCAGTCCGACGGGCAGCTTCGGAGACGTCAGCGTTATCAGCTTTAACGGCAATAAAATCATCACCGGCTCCAGCGGCGGCATGGTGCTTTGCGACGATCCAAACTACGAGGCCTCCGTCCGCAAGTGGTCCACCCAAAGCCGGGAACCGGTCGCCTGGTATCAGCACAGAGAGCTGGGCTATAATTATCGCATGAGCAACCTGATCGCCGGCGTCGTCCGCGGCCAGCTTCCCTGGCTGGAGGATCACATGGAACGCAAGCGTCAGATCTACGAGCGGTATTGCGAGGCGCTGCGCGGCCTTCCGGTGAGTCCGAACCCCTATGAGCGAACGCGGGCCGTTCCCAATCATTGGCTGTCCTGCCTGCTGATCGACCGGGAGGCCATGTGCAGCCAGACGCGAACCGCCGACCGCGCGCTCTATACGCCGGAGGCAGGGAAGAGCTGTCCCACCCAGATTCTGGAGGCCATCGCTTCGCTGAACGCGGAGGGGCGTCCCGTCTGGAAGCCCATGCACCTGCAGCCCATCTATCAACCGTTTCCCTTTGTCGCGGCGGAGGAGGGCCTGGACGTGGGCGCGGATCTCTTCGCCCGCGGTCTGTGCCTGCCCAGCGACATCCGGATGACGCAGGAGCAGCAGCGCGTCGTGGCCGCCGCCGTCCGGGCCTGCTTCGGCTGAGGGGGCGTCTGAGAAGCGATGTACCGACGCTTTTGGAAGCGATGCTTTGATTTTCTGATCTCCCTGACGGCGCTGTTGGTTTTGAGTCCGCTGCTGCTCCTCCTCACCCTTCTCGTGGCCGTCAAAATGAAAGGCAATCCCTTCTTCACGCAGCTCCGGCCCGGAAAGGACGGGAAGCTCTTCCGGCTGGTGAAGTTTCGTTCAATGACCAATCGTCGTGATGAACACGGAAATCTGCTTCCGGACCGGCAGCGCCTGACCCGGTTCGGAAAGGCGCTGCGCGCCAGCTCCCTCGACGAGCTGCCGGAGCTGTTCAATATCCTGAAGGGAGATATGGCGCTGGTTGGGCCGCGTCCGCTGCTGGCGGAATACCTGCCGCTTTACAACGACGAGCAGCGACACCGTCATGACGTCCGGCCGGGTCTGACCGGACTGGCTCAGGTCAATGGCAGAAATACCCAGGACTGGGACGAACGCTTTGCCTGGGATCTGAAATACGTGTCGGAGATGAGCTTCCGTCTGGATCTCCGTATCCTGCTCAAAACGATCAAAACGGTGATTCACCGCGAAGGGATAACAGGCTCAAACAGTGAAACTATGGAAAAATTCAAAGGGTCAAACGAAGTTTTATGAAATTATCAGTGATTGGAGCATCCGGGCACGGCAAGGTCGTTGCAGATATTGCACGCCTGTTAGGATATAACGAGATCGTGTTCTATGATGATAATCCCAGCCTTACAGAATGCGGCGGCTGGCCGGTTGTCGGCAGTACCAACTGTCTTGAACCGGGTGATACGGCGGTTTTTGTGGCAATCGGAAACCCGGAGCATCGATCCCGTTTCATGAAGCGCTTTCGGGATGCTGAAATGCCGGTATTGGTTCATCCAAACGCGATTGTCGCTGCGGACGTATGCCTTGGCCGCGGAAGCGTTGTGATGGCTGGCGCCGTAATCAATCCGGGGTCCCGTGCCGGGGAAGGCGTGATCGTCAATACCTGCGCCTCCGTTGATCACGACTGCGTTCTCGGAGATTACGTTCACGTTGCAGTCGGCGCGCATCTATGCGGTCTGATTCACGTGGGTGAAAAAACCTGGATTGGCGCCGGGGCCATCATTTCGAACGGAATATCCGTTTGCCAGAACTGCATGATCGGTGCGGGCGCCATTGTGATTCGCGACCTCTCTGCGCCCGGCACCTATATCGGTATTCCTGCGAAGCTGCATAAATCATCGATGGAAACAGAGCAGCTGTGATACGGAACGAGCTTCCTGAATCCTTACGCAGACAGCGCGCTATGCGCCCGCAGCGGTCGGCATTATTGGTTTGCCGACCATCTTTGTCCTGCCGGCGATCAGCCAGTGGTATTCTGCTGCAACGACAGCTGCGAACCTGGGACGAAAACAATCTATACGTAGATTATATGACGCCCCCTCCGCCGGAGCAGCGGGTGCCCCAATACATTTAGCGAGGAACGAAAAGCGCGGCGCTTCCCGCCGTGCCGTGCCGAACGGCGGCAGCCCCCTCGCGGAGAGGAACCAAACAGGATGGCAGAACCGGCGTACAATATCTTGTTTTTGACGCTTGTTGAGTTTGACAATATCGAGGACAGAGGCATATACATGGACCTGCTTCGCTGCATGCGCGACAGGGGACATCGGGTATATATCGTGAATCCCCATCAAAAACGGGAAGGAAAGCAGACGAAATGCGTGGAAAAGAACGGCGTTACGATCCTTCACGTCCGGACGGGGAATCTCACACAAACGAAAAATATCATCGAAAAGGGCCTGTCCACCGTCTCTCTGGACCCGCTCTTTATCCGGGCGATCAGGCGCTGGTACTCCGACGTCCGCTTTGACCTGGTTTTATATTCGACGCCGCCTGTCACGCTGGTGAAAACGGTCAGCTTTCTGAAGCGCAGGGACGGGTGCCGCACGTTTTTGCTGCTGAAGGATATTTTCCCGCAGAACGCGGTTGACATCGGGCTGATGAAAACCAGCGGCCCGGGCGGCCTGCTCTACAGATGGTTCCGGCGGACGGAAAAAAGGCTCTACGCCGTTTCGGACCGGATCGGCTGCATGTCCCAGGCCAACGTGGACTATCTGCTGGAGCATAATCCGGAGCTCCCGGCAGAAGAGGTCTGCATCTGCCCGAACAGCATCATTCCCTGGAATTGCCGCCTTTCCGATGCGGAAAAGGCGGCGCTCCGACGCCGCTGGGGCATTCCGCAGGATCGGATTCTTCTGATTTACGGGGGAAATCTGGGAAAGCCCCAGGGAATCCCCTATCTGATCGATTGCCTGCGGGCACAGCACTGCGCAGAGCTGCACTTTTTGATCGTCGGCGACGGAACAGAATACCCGCTTTTGGAGCGCTTTGTTCAGACGGAGCGTCCGGACAACGTCACGCTGTTGCAAAAGCTTCCGCAGCAGGAATACGAAGCGCTGGCGTCCGCCGCAGACGTCGGCATGATCGTATTGGACTGCCGCTTTACGATCCCGAATTTTCCCAGCCGTTTGCTGTCCTATCTGAACGCCGCCATTCCGGTGCTGGCGATGACGGACCGCAATACGGACCTCGGCCAAATCATTACGGAAGGCGGTTTTGGCTGGTGGTGCGAGAGCCGGAAGGTCTCCGATTTTCTGGAGCTGCTTGAGCGGATTCGGTCCGACGACCGGAAACGGATGGGAGAAGCCGGCAGACAGTATCTGTTGGACCATTATGACGCGGAGAAGGCCTGCGATAGCATCATCCGCAGTTTTTCTGAGAACGGAGTTGGGTGAATGAAACTCAAGCTGTTGATTGCAAAGGGACTGAAGCATCTGCTGCAGCCCCCAGCGCTGCGAGACTGTTCCATCGATCCGACTGCCCGGGTTTGCCCGAA
>JAFYAB010000138.1 GCA_017540945.1 Oscillospiraceae bacterium
ACGACAGAGTCGCTCCGTAGGGGCCGATGCCCACATCGGCCCTTTCCCCGGTCCACAGGGAGGGCCGATGTGGGCATCGGCCCCTACGAAAGAAAGAGCCCTACAAATCCCGATTTTCCTCTTGACAAACACTTCCTGCCGTGCTATACTGCAAATAGTTGAACAATCATTCAATTATTCAACCTTTCAATCTTCCGAGAAGGAGGACGCCCCATGAAGTTCTACGACATCGAGCTGGACCGGACGGACTGCACGGTGATCCACCAGGAGGTGGTGGACGCGGTGCGGGGAAAAATGCCCGACGACGATCTGCTGCTGGATCTGGCGGACTGCTTCAAGCTCTTCAGCGACTCCACCCGGCTGAAAATCCTCTACGCGCTGATGGAGGCGGAGATGTGCGTCTGCGACATCTCCGTGCTGCTGGGCATGACGAAGTCCTCGGTGAGCCACCAGCTGCGGGTGCTGAAGCAGTCGAACCTGGTGAAGTACCGCAAGGCCGGCCGGGTGATCTACTATTCCCTGGCGGACGACCACGTACGGACCATCTGCAGGATGGGCATGGAACACGTGCGGGAAGACGAATTGGGAATTGAAAATTAAAATATGGGAGGAAAAACCATGAAAAAGAGATTCAAAATGGAGAATCTGGACTGCGCCAACTGCGCGGCGAAGATGGAGGCCGCCATCAAAAAGATCCCCGGGGTCCTGGACGCCAACATGAACTTTATGACGCAGAAGCTGACCCTGGAGGCCGAGGACGAGAAATTTGAGGCGGTCCTGGCCGAGGCCCAGAAGTGCTGCGACCGGGTGGACAAGGGCTGCCGCATTCTGATCGAAAAATAAGAATTGAAAATATTCATTCGTAGGGGCCGACGTGGGCATCTGCCCCCTACGAATGGAATTTGCTGAGGTGATCGCAATGAATAACAAGCAGAAGCTTACGTTATGCAGGATCATCGTCGCGGCGGTGCTGCTGGTGGCTTTGATCGTTCTGGACCACCTGGGGACCCTGGCGCCGCTGCACCGGCTGGCGCGGCTGGGGCTCTATCTGATCCCCTACCTGCTCATCGGCTGGGACATACTCTGGGAGGCTGTGGAAAACGTCTTCCACGGGCAGCTCTTTGACGAGAATTTTCTGATGGCTGTCGCTTCCGTGGCGGCCTTCTGCATCGGGGAGTATCCCGAGGCCGCGGCGGTCATGCTGCTCTACCAGATCGGCGAGCTTTTCCAGGACTGCGCCGTGGACAAGTCCCGGAAATCCATCGCGGATATGATGGACATCGCCCCGGAATTCGCCAATCTGGAGACCCCGGAGGGGCTGGAGGCCGTCGATCCCGAGGACGTGGCCGTGGGCTCCGTGCTGGTGATCAAGCCCGGCGAGCGCATCCCCCTGGACGCGGTGGTGCTGGAAGGCGAGTCCCTGATCGACACCGCCGCTCTGACCGGCGAGTCCGTGCCCCGCCGCGCTGCGCCTGGGGACGAGATCATCTCCGGCTGCATCAACGGCAGCGGGACCCTGCGGGTCCGGACTCTCAAGAGCTATTCCGATTCCACGGTCACGCGCATTCTGGATCTGGTGGAGAACGCCTCCTCCCGGAAGGCGAAGTCGGAAAACTTTATCACCAAGTTCGCAAAGTGGTACACGCCCCTCGTCACGATCGCTGCCGTGCTGCTGGCGGTCCTGCCTCCCCTGCTGCTGGACAAGGACTGGGGCGAGTGGATCCGCCGGGCCTGCATCTTCCTGGTGGTCTCCTGCCCCTGCGCCCTGGTGATCTCGGTGCCCCTGGGCTTTTTCGGCGGCATCGGCGCCGCCTCCCGGAAGGGCGTGCTGGTGAAGGGCAGCAACTATCTGGAAGCCCTGGCCCGGCTCTCCACCCTGGTCTTTGACAAGACCGGCACCCTGACAAAGGGCGAGTTCAAGGTCAGCGCCATCCTGCCCGCCCGGGGCAGCGCGGAGGAGCTGCTGGAGCTGGCGGCCCACGCGGAAGCCTTCTCCAACCACCCCATCGCCGCCTCCATCCGGGAGGCCTGGGGTCGGCCCATCGGCAGCGGCCGGATCGGTTCCGTCGAGGAGGAATCCGGCCAGGGCGTGGTCGCCCAGGTGGACGGCAAGGAGATCCTGATGGGCAGCCTGCGGCTGCTGCGGGACCACGGCGTGGTCTGCCAGGAGACGTCGCGGGAGGGCACCGTGGTCTACGGCGCGGCGGACGGGCAGTATCTAGGCCTGATCGTGATCTCCGACGCGCTGAAGGAGGGCGCGGAGGAAGCCCTGGCGGCTGTTCGGGCCGCGGGCGTCAGGAAGACCGTCATGCTCACCGGCGACCGGAAGCTGTCCGCAGAGGCCGTGGGCAGGGCCCTGGGGCTGGACGAGATCCACGCGGAGCTGCTGCCCCAGGACAAGGTGGCCCTGGTGGAAAAGCTGCTGCGGGAGGAGAAGGATAAAGAAACCCTGGCCTTCGTGGGTGACGGGCTCAACGACGCGCCGGTGCTGGGCCGGGCGGACGTGGGCGTCGCCATGGGCTCTCTGGGCTCCGACGCCGCCATCGAGGCCGCGGACCTGGTCATCATGGACGACGATCTGCGCAAGCTTCCCGCCGCCGTGCGGATCGCCCGGAAGACCCTGCGGATCGTCCGGCAGAACATTACCTTTGCCCTGGTGGTCAAGTTCGCCATCCTGATCCTGGGCGCCCTGGGCGTCGCCAATATGTGGCTGGCGGTATTCGGAGACGTGGGCGTTTCGATCATTGCGATTTTGAATTCCATGCGGACGCTGAAAGAATAGGCAAAGCAAAAGGAAGATCCCCCGGCAGGTATGCCGGGGGATCTTTTGCGTGCGCGGGAATAGCATTTGTTCCGCATGCGGAGTGAATAAGCTCCGTAGGGGTCGCTCTTATCCGCAGGATGAGCGACCCGGTTCGCGGAGCGAACAATCGCCCGGAGGACGATCCGATTTGCCTCCGGCAAATGTCGCCGTCCCGGCGACCGGACAAGCAATGCTTGTCCCTACGGGCGGCGGACGGCGTGGCGCACCCTGTGCGCCGCTGCGGGCGGGGGACAGCGCGGACGGATGGGGGCTCAGTCGGCCAGCACGCGGTACATCCACAGAACGACCGTCTCGCGCAGGCAGTTCGTCTTGCCGTTGAACTTGCCGCCCGCGCCTTTCTCGATGCCCTTCTCGTAGGCCCACAGGACGGCCTTGTAGTAGTAGGCCTTGGGATCGGTCACGTCGCTGTAGGGGCTCTGGGTGATGGTGGGCGCGGGACTGCCCTGCTGCTTGTACAGAAAGACCAGCATGTCCCGGCGGCTCACGGTCTTCTTTCTGCCGAATTCCGTCGCGGTGACGCCCTTGGTGATGCCGTTTTCGTAGGCCCACAGGACAGCCTTGTAGTAGTAGGCCTTGGGATCGGTCACGTCGGTGAAGGGGCTCTTGGTCAGCGTGGATTCCGGCTTGCCGGCGGCGACCCACAGATAGAACATCGCGTCGCCGCGCTTGACAGCCTTGCCGACGCCGAAGGTGGTGGCAGTGACGCCGGCGGTGACCTGCGGATCGTGATAATAGGCCCAGAGGATCGCGTCGTAATAGTCCTTCCCCTCCTTCACGTCTGTGAAGGGATTCCAGGGGCTGGGGTATTGGAATGTAAACGAAGAATAGTAGTCGGAGCCGGAGCTGGCAAACGCGTTCTTGACCGCCTCGCTGACCGTAAGCGTGTAGGTTCCGCGCAGATTCGTCCGCGCATCCACGTAGAAATAGAACGTACCGTTTTTTGAATAAATCCTGACGTCAGAATGCCCGTCCAGATCCAGGTCAAGCAGGGAGACGTTATACCCCCCCGAGCTCATCCCGATGTCTCCCTGATTCGACATGACGACAAGCTCCAAACCGATGGCAAATCCAGGGTGCTCGACGGGTCCGCTGCGGAAGTCGAAGGTGAAGCTGCCGAGGTCCGCCGGGGCAATGATCTCCGTGGTCTTGTCCACGCCGAGCTGACCGGCGGGGCTCGAACACGAATACAACCAGTATACTGTGCCGCTTTCGCTGTCCGTTGCCTCACTCTTATTGCCTTTGTATGCCTGGATCAGCTTTGGACAGCTTCCGATGTTCAGAGTGTCGATGCCGTTGTTGAAGCAGTACAAGGTGCTCAGCTCTGTATTCTTGCTGATGTCAAGAGAAGTCAAAAGGTTCCCATAGCATTCAAAAAACATCAGCGCCGTATTCTTGCTGACGTCCAGGGAAGCCAAACGGTTTCCATAGCATTTCAAAGTCCGCAGCGCCGTATTCTTGCTGACGTCCAGGGAAATCAAACGGTTAATAGAGCAATTCAAAAACTGCAGCGCTGTATTCTTGCTGACGTCAAGAGAAGTCAAAAGGTTCTTTTGGCAATCCAAAAACTGCAGCGCCGTATTCTTGCTGATGTCCAAGGAAGTCAAATTGTTTTTCGTGCAGTCCAAATTCTTCAGCGCCGTGTTCTGGCTCACATCCAACGCCGTCAGTTGATTGTAGGCACACCGAAGGTCCTCCAGCGCCGTACAACCGGTGACATGCAAGGTCGTCAGACAGCAGAGAACACAAGAGAGCTTCTTCAGCGAAGCGTTGTTACTCACGTCCAAATACTCGAGCGAACTATGTCCGCTGATGGCCAAGGTTGTCAGCCGGTTGTCTCCGCAGCACAGAGTAGTAAGGTCCTTATTCCCGCTGAAGTCCAGCGACGTCAGTTGATTATCGGTGCAGTATAACAGCTGCAGTTCCGGGTTGCCGCTGACGTCCAAGGTCTTCAATTGGTTGTGTTCGCAATTCAGGAACCACAGCTCCGGGTTCTGACACAGATTCAGACTGGTCAGCTTATTGTTATAGACGGACAGGACCATCAGCGCAGGACAGGTCTGCACGTCCAGATTTGTCAGCCGACTGCTGTCGCATTCCAAATACTGCAGATCAGTACAGTTTTTGACGTTCAGGCTGATCAAATCGCAGTTGACGCACCCCAGATCCGTCAGCGCCGTGCAGCCACTCACATCCAGTACTGTCAGGGCGTCGTGGCCGCTGACTTCTAAGCTGGTCAGTTTGGTGTTGTTGTAGCAGTACAAGGACTCAATGGACGGATTGGTGTTCAGAAGATCCAATTCGGTAAAGCTGTTGCCGCTGCAGGAGAGATAGGTCACCGCCGAGAAATACTCAATGCCCTTCATGTTGGCGATGTTCCTGTTGCTCACGTCGATGCTGGTCACTGCGGCTCGCTCCGCGTCGCTCAGATAGCCGTCATGGTTGGTATCGAAGTTGGACG
>JAFYAB010000139.1 GCA_017540945.1 Oscillospiraceae bacterium
CGAACAGCGCGCCTTCCGGTACATCCCAACCCGAGCCGAGACAGCGCTCCTATAGCGCGCCGACGAACAGCGTAACCTCCGGTACAACCCGTCCCGGTCAGGGTCAGTCTTACGGCAGCACGCAGACGAACGGCGTACCCTCCGGTACAACCCGTCCCGGTCCGAGCCAGTCCTACGGCAGCACGCAGACGAACAGCGCGCCTTCCGGTACATCCCAACCCGAGCCGAGACAGCGCTCCTATAGCGCGCCGACGAACAGCGTAACCTCCGGTACAACCCGTCCCGGTCCGAGCCAGTCCTACGGCAGCACGCAGACGAATCCTATTCCCTACGGCACGTCCCGCCCCGTTCAGGAGCAGCCCTATGGCAGTGTTTCGGAGAATAAAGCGCCCTCCGTGGATGGGAATACACGGCCAGGCCCGCCGCGTCCGGAATACAGGCCTCCGAAGGGCCCCTCCGGCCGAAAGGATTTCTTCCGGAATGAGGAAGATCAGAATCAGTAAGACAGAGATCCGGACAGGAAAAAAGAAATCTATCAAGGAGATCAGCACATGAAACGTTTGATACCTGGAAAAACCAAGGTACAGGTGGAACTGTTCAAAGGCGTCAGGCTTGGCGACATCATTGTCGCCATGCTTGGGATCGCCATGCTCATTTTGATCCTGATCTCCTCGCTTCCGCACAAGCTGTATTTCTGCATTGCGGTTGTGTTCGTGGCAGGATTGCTTTTGGTGCGATTGGATACGGTTTCCAACTATCGCTATATCCTGCAGATCATCACACATTATGCGTACAAGCGGCGGTATGAACGTCTGACCGACGACGAGCTTCTGAAATCGCAGGCGCTGGGAACGGAAAAAAACACCAAATTCGACCGCCTTTTCAAGACCAAAAACAATGCGGGGCAGAAGCCTGTGACGCTGAAGCCTTTGAAAAAAGGAAAGAAAGCTGACAAAGCCCCGAAGCAGGCGGATTTACAGAAGAGCGAAAAGAAGTCCCAAAAGAAGACTGCGAAAACAGCGCAGAGCACCGAAGAAAACTCCAAAACCAGGAAAAAAGCCCGGGAGGAGGAAGATCGGCTTCTCAAGAGCGCATCGGTTTCCGAGGAGGAGAAAGAAGCAATCCGCGCCCGCCGCCGGGAAGAATTCGCTGCGTCTATGCAGAAGCAGGCCATTGCCCGTGATGCAGAGATCAATCGCGAAGACATGAATAAGCTGATCGGCTTCACGGGGATCCAGGACGCATACATTGAATACAACGGCGAGTATTTTGGCGGCGTAATCGAGATCGATCCGGTGGAATTCCGCTTTTTCAGCGAACACAGACGGGCAAATTCCATTGAAAACTGCTTTGGCCGGGTCCTCCGTTCCATCCACGGGAAATTCAGCGCCAATATCATCAAGCTCGAGCGGGCGATCAATTACGACCGGTATCTGGACCGGGAACGGTCAAAACTGGATCAGCTTCGCCAGTCCTTTGAAAGCGGCCTGCTCTCCGAAGAGGAATACCAGATTCGGGTGGAAATAACCTGGGATCGCGTTCAAGAGCTGGAGGCCATGTGCGGGGAAGACAAGGTCATCGACCCGTTCTATTACCTTGTGCTGTTTGAAAGCGATAAAAAGCAGTTGGATCTGATGCTTCGGGAAGCGGTTCTTCTGCTTGAGCAGGGGGAGCTGACCGTGCGCCGCCTGCAAGGAAAGGATCTTGCCATCTTCCTGAAATACACCAACCAGCTTGATTTTGACGAACATGAGGTGGATTTGATCCGCCCGGAGGACTATGCAGTGTGGGCGCAGCCCAATGTTGTTGACGTCTATCCGCGACGGGTGGAGGTCAACCATATTGTGACCCACAATTTCCGGGTCGTCAACTTCCCGATGGCCGTCGGCGACGCATGGCTGGCCGGTGTGATGAGTCTTCCCGGAACGAAGGTGGTTCTGAAGGCCAGGCAAATGGATCGGGACAAGGCCATCCGCACCATCGACCGCAGCCTGATGGAGCTCCGCGGACAATGGTCTGCCACCAGCATCGACTCCAAACGATTGGAGATTGAGGCACACCTGAGCACGCTGCAGGAGCTTCTGGCGACCCTGCAGGGAGACAACGAGGTCCTCTTTGAGTGCAATGTGTACATCACGGCGTATGACATTATGGGGACCCGGAACAATTTCCGCATTCCCCAGCCGCCAAAATCTCTTCTGCCTAACATCAGCAGCATGAAAAAAACGGTCCGGCGTTCCTGGCAGGAAGCCGGCTTTCGCTTGAACAACATGGAATTCGACCAGATGCGGGCATTCCTTGGATCGCAGGTCAGTTCTTTGGACCCGCTGGCCAAGGAAGGCCGCGGCATTCCGAGCAATACGGTCGCGGCCTGTTTCCCCTGGATCTACGCCCATATTTCCGATGAGGGCGGCGTCCACCTGGGTCAGAGCGGCGGTGTACCGGTATTTATCAATTTCTTCCGCCGAGACAGCGAACGAATCAATTCCAATATGGTCATTATTGGTAAGTCCGGTTCCGGTAAATCCTACGCGACCAAGTCCCTGCTGGCCAATCTGGCGGCAGAGGACGCGAAGATTTTCATTCTGGACCCGGAAAACGAATATACGGAACTGGCCCGGAATCTGCACGGAAAATTCATAAACGTGGGCAACGCAACTTACGGCAGACTGAACCCCTTCCATATCATCACTGCCCTGGACGACGACGAAGCAGGGAAGGGAGGACCCAGCGGAAGCTATGCGACCCACCTGCAATTCCTGGAGGAGTTTTTCAAGCAGATCCTTCCGGATTGCGACAAGGACGCCCTGGAATACCTGAACAATATGGTAGACCGGGTCTATACGGACAAAGGGATTACGCCGGAAACGGATCTGAGCAAACTGCGTCCGCAGGATTATCCCGTTTTCGACGACCTCTACGAGACCATCTTTGAAGAATTCCAGAGCACAGACAATCAGTACCTTCGCACGATTCTGCGAACGCTGATGAATTACATCGCAAAGTTTTCCAGAGACGGGCGCAATGCCAACATCTGGAACGGTCCCAGCACCGTGACAACGGAAGAAAACTTCACGGTTTTCAATTTCCAATCGCTGCTGGCCAACCGCAACACCACCATTGCCAATGCGCAGATGCTCCTTGTTCTGAAATACATAGACAACGAGATCATCAAGAACCGCGACTACAACACCCGGTATGGCCTGAACCGCAAGATCGTGGTGGTCATTGACGAAGCCCACGTATTCATTGACACAAAATTCCCCGTGGCACTGGACTTCATGTTCCAACTTGCAAAGCGTATCCGTAAATATAACGGTATGCAGATTGTCATTACCCAGAACATCAAGGATTTCGTGGGCAGCGAGGAGATTGCCCGGAAATCCACTGCCATTATCAACGCCTGCCAGTACAGCTTTATCTTCGCGCTGGCGCCGAATGACATTCAGGATCTGGTTCGTCTCTATCAGAATGCCGGCGGCATCAATGAGAACGAACAGGAACAGATCATTCAGGCCCCGAGAGGACAGGCCTTCACGATCCTGAGCCCAAGCTCCAGAAGCACCTTCCAGGTTGAGACCAACCGGGACATCACGGAGATGTTTGAGCAGCCGGATTATCAGAGCAAGTATTATTCCTCCGAACAGGGCGCTTTGGCCTGGGAGGATTACGTGGCTGAAAGCAGGACGATTCGTGCCGAAAACGTCTTGGACCGCATGCAGGACGAAATCCTGAGCGATGAGGATCCGAGAGAATACCGCGGCTTTGTTTTGGAAGAGGTCAGCGAGGACGAGCTTGACGACGATGGAGGCTTCTCCTTCGAGGAGGAGAGTATCCCCGAGGAGATCGGGCAGTCCAGGCCCACGCTGCCTCCTGACGCCCCTGCGTTCCGGACAGAATCCGGCAGCGACGCGTTGGTGAGCGGAATCCGCGAACTGGCGGAGTCTGTTCGGGATCTGAGCATGGATGCGGTACGCAGCGAGGTGCGACGTTCCATCGAAGCCCACATCGGCACTGTGTCAACAGATGAAGACAGCCGTACGCGTGCGCTTTACGAAACCATTGAGGCGCTCCGCCGGCAAAACGAGGAACTGCAGCGGAGGCTGGAAGTCGGCGAGACCGCTGCCCGCTCCGGAGAATTCACGGAGAATCCCTTTGTGCCAGCGAGTGTGGAGAAAGATCCTTTTGCTCCGGAGGATCCGTGGAGCGCACTCTTCAGCGAGGCGTCTGCGACCGGGAAAGACGCTTCCAAACGCTCCGAAGAACTTGCCGAGGAATCCTTTGCGTCGGAGCGCCTGGACAAAGATCCCTTTGCTTCGGAGGACCCCTGGAGCGCAATCTTCGGCGAGGCGTCTGCGACAGGGAAAGACGTTTCCGAACGCGCCGAAGAACTTACGGAGGAGCCTTTTGCGCCGGATCGCCCGGACATGGATCCATTTGCTCCGGAAGACCCCTGGAGTGCAGTCTTTGGCAAGGATGCTGCATCTTCGAAAGAATCTTCAGACCCATGGAGCAGCGCATGGGATTCCATCGAGCCCTCCCTGGAGCAGGAGGAAACTCCGGCTCCGAAGCCCTCTGCCGACGTGTGGGGAGACGGTTGGGAATCCAACGAGCCCGTCCAGGAGCCCAAGCAAGGGCCGAAGGCAGCAGCCAGAGAGGACGAGCTGCTTGAGACGACTTCTACTGCTGCGCAGAAGCCCGCTTCCAGTGCCAGCAGTCTCATAGAGCAGTTCTCCAAAAAGATATCCAAGCTGAGCGTGCTGGAACGGATGAAGATAGAAAACCTGACGGTGATGGAAATCAGTCTGGACGAACTCGCAACCCAGATCGAGGCCGAGCGCGCCCACAGAACAGTCTCAACCTGACAGAAGGGAGGGAAATACGGATGAAAACAATGATCCGGAATATGATGCAATTCATTGGCCGATGCTGGAAGCGCTTTGCGCTGGTGATGGCTGCCGCCGTCCTGTCCTGCCTTTGCCTCTTTGCGGTCTCTCCCTCTGCCAGGGCTTGGACCCAGATCCCAGAAAGCGATCTGGAGGCGCTGACCCCAGAACAGCAGACACTTCTGGAAACCATGCCAGAGGGACTGAAATGTCTGACCTATTTGAATCTGTATGGCGCGTCGATGAATGAAACCTATCAGTTCTTTCAGCGCAACTCGCCATACTACAATCTGATCACAAGAAATTATCTCTATTCCGCTGACGATGTGCTGGAATACGTGTATTCTGACAAGGGGCCGGACGTGAGCACCGCCGAAGGCCGCGCACAGGCGGAATTCCTGCAGGAGCTCTACTTTGCTTACGCCGGAATCTATGGCTCTTATGACGATTTTATGGCCGGGCATTTTATGAGCTACGGCGAATACCTGCAAAACAAGAGTCTTTCCGAGCTTGAAGCCGCCCGGGACTGGCATACCCGCCGGGAGCAGGCCTCTATGAGCTCCGACTGGAAGCACCGGGAGTGGGTCCAGTGGGGCCAGGTCCTGGACGCCTGGATCGTCTACCGCGGCGGAACGCCTGAGTCCCAGATCCCAGCGGCCCTGCGGGAATTGCGGGAGGCCTATAAGTCGGAGCCGTACCCGGATCTGACAGAAGGACAGCAAGCGCTTATGAATGCCATGCCCGCTTTGTTCCGTCCCCTGACCTATGCCGCCCTTACCGGCACGACCGGTCTGAGCTGGTTCCGGGAAAACTCCAGCGTAAAGCGGGACGTGATCCTTGGCTATTGGCCAATGTCGGAGGAGGAACTCAGTACGACCTACGCTTCGATGGTGCAGGCCGGAACCGAGCAAAGCCCGGAGGGGAAGGCAGTTCTGCAGCTGTTCTTCCTTCGCCATGACGCCTACGCCCGTATGACGGTGGCCAACCGGATCTACCTTTCCGACAGCGAAGCCTTTCATCGTCACAGCGGGACCCAGAGCTGGGAGTACGGCAGCATCATCGTCGCCCTGGAAGCCTGGATCGAACAGCGCGCCGGAACCGACGCGGCTCTGCGCGGCGAGTTCGACGATGTGTTCGCTGCCGCGCGGGCGTGGATCGACTATTACGCGGTCCTCCAGGAGGAGCTGGCAGAGTCGGAACGGGCTGCGGCGGAGGCTGCCGCCCAGGAATGGGAGGACAAGCAGGAACAGCCGAATCCCAAGTATGACCCGAAGCCCACGGTGATTCCCACCGATTTCCCCCTGACTGTCGCTGAGAAGACGCTGCTGGAGGCCCTGCCCCGGCGCTATATGCCGGCAGCCCTGGCATTTCTCTATCCCGATCTGACGGCGGAGCGCTTCTTCCGTACCTATACGGAGACCCAGTGGAAGTCTGTTGCCGCAGAGCTGTTGAATCTGAACATCGCCGGGCTGGAGGCCGAATACCTGCGCCTGGTGCAGATCAACAATGCAGGGACCATAACGGAGGCCGAGGCGAACCGCCTGGAGCTCTGCGTGGAACTGCTGCTGTTCCGCTATCGCACGGAACAGCGGAAGGGCTTCGGCTACCTTCAGATTGCAGCCGGCAGCAACGGGAAGGCGGATTACGTCTCTTATACATATGTTTCCGATTACATCCTGATGGACAAGACTCCTGCGCAACTGCGGGCGGACGCGGCCCGGGACGATGCGGACAATCCGGACGGAAAGCGCCTGTACCGGACCCACAGCGCCGCCATGCGGCGCGCCATCGCCGACTACATCGAGCACAAGGACGACGAAGTCAATATTGAGCTGACCATGGACGACATGGTACGGCGCATCTACGAAGCAACCATGCCCGATATGCAGGTTTACGCCTGGCTGGTGGCCACAGATATTGCTCCGGCCGATGATCTGAACTACGCCATGATGCCGGAGCAGCTGGCCGGGTATCTCTACGATTACGGCACAGGAGCTCAGATCGCCGCATCGAAGATTCTGGGCTTTTATGGCCGGAAACCCTATCACAACACAAGCCACCCGAGCTTTTATATCGCTTCGGACAGCCAGCTTACTGCGGTTGTAAACTCTGTAAACCAATACACACCGGAATCCATCATCGAGGCACAGCATATTCTCTGGCATAGAAGAGGAGAATTCTATTCGCAAAACGGCCGATACCACAGCGCGCTGGGTACAATGAATGCAGCCCAGCTTCAAAGCTGCCGTGCGAGTGCGGAATCGGACTATTACGCCGAGACCGACAGCGGTAAAATCGCAGAGCTTCGCAACTGGATGGAGCAAATCGACGCCTGGCTGGCACTTCGAAAGAAGCAGAACGGCAGCCAGGGCGGCGGCTCCCAGAGCGGGGAAGCGGGGCTCCCGCAGCCCTCCGAGGCGACCGCAATTCCTGCCGAGCAGCGGATTTATGTTCTGGAGACTGCTACCGGACGCATGGCCGGACAGAAGGTGGAATTCTTCCGGATCGTTTATACAACACCGGAGGGCGATACCAGAACGCAGTATATATTTCCATCAGAGAATACCCTGCAGGAGGGGTATCAGGCCGCGCTTGCTGCCACCAATGACGGCGGACTTACCCAATGGGTGTCCAGAGTCGTCGGTTATGTGGCGGAATCCCCTGAGTCGGTGAAAGCGCTTCAGAGCTGGAATACGGATCAGTTCCTGTTCTGCGCGGATGCGCAGATTGCCTCCGTGAATGAGATTCAGGTTTTTGCACGGCACGATGGCAACGGCGACCGAAACGAGTGGACCTGCGCCGGAATCCGTCTGTATCGGGTGGATTATCTTCGCGGCCTCGGCAGATACGGTTTCTTCTCTTCGGAGTATTATCTGGACTATTCCGGACCGCTGCTTGCCGAGCTGCGATTTAATGACGAGGGGCGGAAGGATCTGAGCTGGCGCGGCGGCGACCGGCTGTTCCGCTTCGGCGGGCCAAAAGGCGACCAAGGTTATTCCCTCAGCAATTCCGGCCCTGCGCGGCAGTTTGCGGCGACGGACGGTAACATCATTTTCCGCATTGACTTTGCGGATCAGTATCAGGCGGGGCTTGAATGCCTTGCCACACCGACAAGCGGTGAGAACACGAAAAGCATCGGCCGGCCCGGCAATCTCTGTGAGGCGCTGGCCCTGCGCGTCACCTACTTGGACAGCTTCGGCGCATATCGGGAGGTTACCCTGCCTGCCGTCACAAGCACGGCTGCATGGAGCGTGCTCAAGGGCGGCGTCAGTACGACGCAAAACTTCGCGGGTCTGGCCCAACAGGGTGAGAGCCTTGCCTTTGTCGGCTATCTCCCGGATTACGCGGAGACGGTGCAGGTATCTCCCATTCTCGGAGGAAGCGCGGCAGCTTCCGCCGCCGGTTTGAGCCTCGATGCCGGGAGTGAGGGCGCGGCAGACAGAAACAGCAGAATCGCTGAGAGCGAAAACGATTGGGCTGCCATCCGCTGTATCGCGCTCTATGATGCTGCCCGCGGCGGGCTTCGCGCCGCAATCAAGGATGGGTTCCTGCGTTACGAATTCCCCGGGACGCCGGCGTGCTATTACTGCGCGCCGGATGTGACGGGGCTTCGGCTGGAAGCGGGCGGCACGGTCAACACCCTTGCTATGAATGCCTACTCCGGCGGCAGCATCACGCCCCGCGACGGGCGGGAGCTATTTTTGATCACATTGGTTACAGATGACGTCGAAATGGCCGGAACAAGATCAGAGATCTATCTTCGCCTGAATTATGTGGATCTCGACGGCGTTGAATCCGAGTCCCCGGAATTCCGCCTTCAGGAGTATGCCAATCAATACTATGGCTTCTGGCCGGGCTCTGAGGCGAATTTCGGCTATGTTTACGGTCTGTCCACCACCTCGGATGACACCGGTTTCCACGGAAACGGCCTCCGCGTTATTCTGCCCATTCAGGGCGTCCACCGCTTCCAGTCGGCTTCTATCCGGCTGGGGAGCACCGGCGGCGCGGATGAATGGCAGATGCAGAATCTGACCATCCAAACCGTAGAGGAGGTCGGACCGCGTGAGCTGGAATGGAAGCAGGTACGGGTCTCCAATGCCGCGGGGCAGGAGGCCGTGAGCGATCGCCTCTTCAGCCGAACGGTATCGGGTCAGCTCATTTTTGACCTTGCTCATGGGGGGGCGGTAGATCCTTCCAATCCGGTCCAGCCCTCCGGCACGACCTTTGAGCCGATCCTGATCCAGGATGGAGAGACCCAGGTTCTCGAGGTGGATACCGGGAACGTACTGGAACGAAAGGACGTGGATTGGTCAAGTCTCTGGTACAATATGACGATGGCCGATGCCATGCAGGACCTGGGCTTCCTGCGCAATCGCGGACACTATACCATTCAGGTGAAGGTTGCCAGCAACGTCAACAACATTACGGGCGACGACGACAGCGGCTCTAAGAACCAGTTCTATTTCCAGCTGCTATTTACGCAGGGAGGCAAGAGCGCGCTGGTTCTGGCAAACCAACAGATGGAGGCAGACGGCTTCCGCGCAGGAACCGTGGAGACCTTCACGATCAATACCAGCCAGGCCTACGGCGACCTTGCGGCGATTCGTGTCATCCCGGAGGATATTTCCTCCGACAGCGACAAGTATGACAAGCTGAAAATTGACAGCATCACCGTGATTCAGGAGGGCAACAGTCAGGTATCTCCGCTCTGGCGGGTGAACAACGTCGGCTGGATCGGTATCGACTACCGGGACGAGGGTGAAACGAGCTCCATCGGCGGCGTAAGCACCAGAACCATCGAGGAGCTTTCTCACGACTATCTTGTGACGGAAAGCAGCTATGCAGTCAACGTTCAATTTGCCATCAGCACCGGACAGTACAAGAACCGGAACGGCGAGACAACCGAACAGTTCCAAGGGGAACTGAGCGCGGAGATCGGGTATCGTGACCTGAACGGCACAGTCCGTACGACCATTGTAGAGGATGTTGTGGAGCTGATGTACGCGTTCAACAACCGTCCTGCCCGCTATGCGGAAATTCAAAACAATGGCGTTTTCACCAACGGAAAAGCAACCAGTGATCCCAGCTATATGTTCCGTCCCAACCATACGGATCGGTTCACAATCCCGCTGGACGGCCTGGAGCAGCTCCTGTATGTCAAGCTCTACCCCAGAAGTTCCGTCAACAGCTGCTGGAATATTTCGGAGGTCAGCGCTTCTCTGATTCGCGGTCAGGGACGCAGGATTCTGAACGTAGCGGGTGAGTTTGCCATGCGCTATGCGGAAGAAGAGGAACCGCAGCTGATTGCGGTCGGCAACAGCAGCGGCGAACCGAAATACAGCAAACAGCTCTATATGACGTCTGTCTCTGACAGCTCCTCGCCGATCACCGTGAACTTCAGCTCCGAAAAAGTGGATGGAGGCGCCAGCGCCATATCCAATCCCGCTTTGGTGACGGAGCTTCCCACCACCGGGGCTGACAGCTTCAACCTTGTACTGTTCCCCCAGAGTGAAGGCGGCACCGTTGTGACCGACTATGACATTACAGCATCAGTTCGCTATACCTCCACCACAGATACCATTCTCCAAAACGCAGGCAAGATGGAAAAAGCGATTTGGAACGGCCAGCCTGTCTTCTACATGGTGGGGTTATCCGCGCCGCAGCTTCGTCAGCTCAATTCTGTCAGCGTCAAGGCCGACACGTCTTTCAATGTATCTGTCTCCGGCGGTTATCTCCAGCGCGTCCGGAGCGGGTTCGTCGTGGAGAACTATGAGCTCGGGCCTGCAAGTAATGTGGATCGGGCTGTGCAGCTGCCCTTCGCGGAAAGCTCGGTCTGGGAGCAGGAGCTTTGCCTCCAGCTCGGCCCGGAAACACCGCCGATCCGCCTGAAGAATGGGGTCAACGACATTGCGGTATCTATCCATTACATGATGGATGGGCCTGTCCAGCGGGAGTATCAGACAAGAAGAGTGTTCCTCTCTCAATCCGGTGTCAGCTCCATCCAAGCGGGACAGATCATTAAGCTTCGCTTCAACGAAGAACATCTTGGAACGATCACAGGCATTACCCTGATCCCCATCGGCCAGACAGCGATCGATCTGACCGGCGCATACGCGGTGGTTCAGAAGCCGACCGGCCCGGACGGCGAATTGGAGCAGAGCGGCCGCTTCAGCTTCAAGAGCGAGAAGTCCGGCGTGTCAGGACAGCTGATCCGGCTTAACAGCTCCAGCGAAGCGATGTCCGGCCCTGGCAGCATCCATCTGCTGGAATTTGGCTTTGATACGGCGGGGCTTTCTGACAATGAAGCCGGAAGCGTGAACAGACCGGTCAGCCTGAGCTATAGCTACTACGACAGCACAGGCAGATTGCTGAGCCGGAGCATTGACGATATCCGTCCTTTTATCCAGAACAATACACACAGCTTCCTGACCGGGGAAACAACCTGGGTGCGGCTGCTGGCGGAAGACGTGCAGGAGCTGCGCGGCATCGAGTTGACCCTCAACTCCGTCGAGGAAATGCCGCAGGCAATCTGGGCGCTGGAAGCTGTAACCGTCTGCCTGGACGATACAGTCCAGCAAGTGCGAAAGCAGGTAAGCAAGAGCGTCAGCGAGGACGAGCCGCTTCGTCTGACCTTCGCTTCCATCTATCTGAAGCTCGAGATGTCCTATCCGTTGAACCATGATGGGACTGAGGGCGTCAGTATGGCCGGAATGACGGTGATGGAAGGCCCTGTCAATCTGCTGTTGGGCTCCGGCGAAGGCGCCTCCCTGCGGGTTTCTCCCGTCGGTACGGAGGAAGGCGTCGATATCCAGCTTTTCAGTCTGGAACCGGTCATCGGAGCGACCGGGCCGGCAAGCCTTTCCCCTGCTTATAACTATTCTGAAGCCTATCTCGCAGAGCAGTATGAAAGAGCCAATACGATCCTTACGATGGCAAGCTATACCTATGATGAAAAACAAGCTGCCGCACGGGTTGCCAGGCTGATTGAAACGCTGCGGGATTCCAAGGGCGAACAGTCCTCCATTGAAGACGGCATCCGATTGATCGCGCCGCGCAATTATACCGGCGCCAATCTCTATTACAGGATCGTCATTACTGCAAAGGAGAGCGATGACGTCTTCCTGAATGTGGATATTACTGTACGCCCCGAGACGGACGAACTGCAAACCGCAGTCAGTGAGCTGGACGCTGCAATTACCAGAGGCGACCAGGAACGTGCCAGAGAGGCCGCAGCCGCTGCGGCAGCGGCCGCAACGGAGCCCACTGAGCTCCCCACGTTCCCAACGGAGCCTCCGACAGAGCCTCCGACGGAGCCTCCGACAGAGCCTGCCCCATCGACTGCGCCGGTTACAGAACCGGTCACGGAGCCGTGACCGGTTCGGAAACCCGTATTGGATGCAATAGGAAAGATTGGATCTTGCTATGAAACAGTTTTTTACAAAACGCCGTGTCCTGATTATTGTTGTGATTGTCCTGATCCTTGCCATTGTGGCGCTGTTGCTGCTGCCCGGAGGAGCGCGAGGAGATCAGAGCTTTCAGGGCGGCGAGGACACACCCTATCCCTTTGAATGGACGGAGAAGAAGGACGGAAGTATTCTGCTGTCTCTCTGCCGACAGGTTCCGGAGGGCTGCGTTTGGCGCTTTGAACAGGAGACGTCCGACACGGCGGTGGTCAGCAGAGAGGAAAATGCGGAGGGAAGCGTTTTCCGCGTGCAGCCTCTGCGCGCTGGGGACGTGCTGCTCCGTTTCCTCCTGGCGGATGAGAATTTCCCTGAAGATTGCTGCTGTGAGCTGCTGCTGACGGCAGAGCTTCGCGCGGAGGACGAAGAGCTGAAAGCTTCCGTCTCAGGAAATCGTATGATCCTGACGGAACAGGCGCTTCGCGGCGGGGAAAGCTTTGACTGCCCTTACCGGATTCGGACGGATGAGGAAGAACGGCTTGCGCTCTTCCTCCTGGACGGTAGCACAGAGCCGGACTGGCAGCTTTTCCAGCGAAACAGCGGAGATGTGTTGCGGCTTGCCGGACGGAAGACGGAAAATGGGATCCTGGCGCTGCGATTCTATGGAAGCAGCGCCGGGACCTCCAGGCTGCTGCTCTATTCACCCACAAAACGTCTGACGCTGGATCTGACCCTCAGCTCCGATGCGGAAGGACGGCTGACGGTTCAATCCCACGAAATGGCCGCCCACCCGGAATGGGAAGGCTTGGAAGGCGAGGAACTGGATGCCTTTGTTGTCGCCGGAGAGATTCATACGCCGGAAGATGCGGAGAACCTGCGATACGGGCGGCGCACCATCGGGAAGCAGATGGAGGCCGCGGTCGTAAGCTTCCGATATTTGGACGTGGATTGGACGGTGTATGTCACGGCCAGCTCAGAGATGGAATCGCTGGTCGCCACGGAGTTCGAGAACGATCGGGTTCTGACATTGGCAGTCAGCGGACACGTAATGCACGCTTGCCTCCGGGAGGAGGAAGGAACTGTCACAGCTTGGTGCAGCGTGGAAGATCGTTGGTTCCTGTTTGAAGGCACAGGAGAGACAGACCTGGCCAGACTGCTGGATACGGCAAACGCCATGATCGGTGAAATGAAGGAATGAATTCAATAATTTCTGGTTGAGAAAGGAAAAAATACAATGAAAATGAAGTTGGTCAATCGCGGAGATTCCGCGGATATTCAACTGATCGGTCGTTTGGACGTCAACGCTGCCCCGGACGCGGAACGCGCCATGCTGGATGCTGCAGACAGATTCCATTCGGTCTGCCTGGACCTGGAGCATTTGGATTATATCTCCAGCGCCGGACTCCGGGCAATCAAGAACTTTTATATCGCTATTCGGAAGAATGGAGGCAGCTACAGCGTCAAGAACGTGAGCAAGCCGATCATGGAGATTTTTGAGGCCACGGGATTTGTTCGCCTTCTCAAGCTGTAATGCAGAAAGATAACGGAAGAAGCAGGTGGTCACCTTGATTCGATTCCGCTTTGGGACAAAACTGATATCCTGGCTCGTCTCGCTGCTCTTGCTCCTTTGTTTGATTTTGCCGTCTGCTGCCGCCTCCGAACAGTCTGCCGTGCAAAACCGCGCTGCGATTTTGTATGATATGGACAACGGTATGCCGTTTTCGGAGGCGCTGTCCCTGGCTCAGACGCCGGACGGCTTTATCTACATCGGCTGCTATGGCGGCTTGCTTCGCTATGACGGCAGGAGCTTTGAACGCTTTGACGATATCTTTAATGTGAAAAACCTGCTTGCGGATCGGTCGGGGCGGCTGTGGATCGCGGCAGACGGCGTGGTCTGCTATGAAAACGGCAGCTTTCGCCGCTACACGACAAGAGACGGCCTGCCCTCCAACGCCGTCCGGGAATTTGCTGAGGACGCCCAGGGCACGATCTGTTTTGCCACAGCCTCCGGAATTGCCTGGATGGATCCGGCAGGGAACTTCCATACCCCGGCGGATGAGCGCCTGAGCGGTCTTCCCATTGCGAGCGTCTGCGTGGACGACAATAATATTACCTATGGCTGCACCGATGACGGAGCAGCCTTCCGTATTCAAAACAGCGTGGTAACAGCTTTCTGTGAGGGAACAGAGCTGTCTGTTGCCTTCACCTGTCTGCTTCCGGACGCCGCCCATCCCGGGATGGTCTACCTGGGGACTGCGGAGGGAAAGCTGCTCTACGGAGACTTGGACGCGCCCCTCTCGGAGCTCCGCCGGATCGAGATGCCGAAGCTCCAAAGAATTCATACGATGACCTTTGCGGATGGCTGTCTCTGGATTTGCGCGGAGGAGGGGATCGCATATCTTGACGGCTCCGGTGAAGCACAGGTTCTGCGTCACGTTCCCATGACGGAAGACGTTACCGACATCATCTGCGACCACGAGGGAAACCTCTGGTTTGCGTCCTCCAGACAAGGCGTGATGAAACTGTCCACCTCCATTTTCTCCGATGTAAGCGGAAGAGTGGATGGTTTTGGAACGCGTGTCGTGAATTCAACCTGGTATCAGGACGGACTGCTCTACGTCGGAACGGATACCGGTCTGCTGGTGCTGGACGAGGGGCTGAAGATTACGGAAACAGGCTTGTCGGAGCTGCTCGGTCAGGCGCGGATCCGTGCCATCAAGGGCGATCGGCAGGGGAATATCTGGTTTTGCAGCTTCGACGCCAACGCGCTGGTCTGCCTGAAGCCCGACGGGGAGCTCCTGGTTTGGAACAAGGAGAACGGCCTTTTGTCCAACTATTGCCGCACGATCTATGAGAGGCAGGACGGAACCCTTGTGGTGTCGGTCAGCGGCGGCGTACAGTTTCTTCGGGAATTTGAAATCGTCTGCACCATCGACGCTTCCGACGGGCTTGTGAATTCCACTGTGCTCTCCATCTGTGAAGACAAAGACGGGACGCTTTATCTCGGAACGAACGGCGACGGAGTTTACGTGGCGGATGACCAGGGAGCGAATCCCTTTTCCGGCCCCTGCGATCTCAATTCCGGGGTCGTTTTGATGATCAAAAAGGACCCGGCGCGGGAACTGCTATGGATTCTGACCAGCGACGCTGTGGCTGTACTTCAAAACGGAAAGATTCGGACCGAGACCCGTTTTCCCAACGCTCATATTTATGATATTCTGTTTTCGGATGAGCACGATCTGTGGCTGATGGCCGCCAATGGCGTATACGTGATTCCCGGCAAAGAAACCGAATCTGAGGAGCCGGCGGCATATCTGTACTACGGGGCTTCCAGCGGTATCTCGCACATGACCACGCCGAACTCCAGAAGCTGCGTAACCGCAGAGGGAATTGCCTACGTCGCCTGTACGGACGGTCTTCTTTCCCTGGACGTCAACTGCACGCGGAATGAGGCGGTGAGGCTGCAATTCACGGTCCCATACGTTGAGGTGGACGGCGTCAAGCTCTATCCGGACGAAACGGGGACTGTAACGATTCCCGCTTCCGCGAAGCGCCTGACCCTGGATTGCTTCGCCCTGTCCTACGCACAGGCTGACACAGAGCTGTCCTATTGGCTGGAGGGCTTCGATTCACACCCTTATCTTACGGTCCGAAGCGCCCTGGCCCCCGTGAGCTATACCAACCTGCCCGGCGGTACCTATACCTTCTGTATGACGCCGGGCTCCGTTTCGGACACAGAGGAGGCATCTGCCTTTCAGCTCCGGCTGGTGAAGGCGCCGACACTGCGGGAGAGCCTCTGGTTTTGGGTGCTGGCTGCAGTGGCGTTTCTGTTGCTGGCAGCCCTGCTTACCTGGTTTTTGCTGCATCGTCAGGCCGTAAAGGCAGCCAGAAAGCGGGAGAACGAGCGAATTGCAAAGGAACTCAGTACGGCGGCGTCGCTGCAGGCGGAGCTTCTGCCCAACGTATTCCCGGCGTTTCCGAATCGAAATGATTTTGAGCTCTACGCGACCATGGAGCCTGCGAAGGAGATCGGAGGAGATTTCTACGACTATTTCCTGGTTGACGAGGATCATCTGGCACTGATTATGGCGGACGTCAGCGGAAAGGGAATCCCGGCGGCCCTGTTTATGATGCTGTCACGCACTTTGTTGAAATCCTCCGCGCAAATGGGCATGAAACCCTCGCAGGTGCTGCGGGAGGTCAACGCCCAACTCTGTGAAAACAATAAGAACAATATGTTCGTCACGGTCTGGCTTGGCGTATTGGAGCTTTCCACGGGAAAGCTGATTTATGCAGACGCCGGGCATGAAAGACCGTATCTGTACCATGAGGGAAGCTGGCGCTGCCTGAAAAAACACGACGGCGTTGCACTGGCCCTGCTGGAACCGGAGTTGATTGAGCTGGAAGAAGACCCGCCCTTTGTGGATCAAGTCCTGACTTTATCCCCGGGAGACGTGCTGCTGCAATACACGGACGGCGTTCCTGAGGCGATTAACCATAAGCAGGAACTTTTTGGCGAGGAACGCCTGCAGCAAACGCTGGAGCGTTCGGATGCTGCGCCGCAGCAGCTTCTGGAAGAGCTTCGTATGGTGCTGAAGCAGTACGCAGGCGCTGAACCCCAGTTTGACGACATCACCATGCTGGCTGTTCGCTATTGGGGCTCCAACGGGAAAGGAGGAGGGGCATGAACAGAACCCGAATACTTTTCCGCCTTTCGGCGCTTTTGCTTGCGCTGCTATGCCTGATTTTTACAGAGCTCCCTGCGCTGGCCGCTGAGGACAGCGACAGCTTTGAGGCAGAATACGCCTGCACGGTTTATGATTATTTCTCCGGCTTTCCCTACACCGAGGCGAACGTGATGGCGCAAACGCCGGACGGCTTCCTGTACATTGGCAGCTATGGCGGTCTGACGCGCTTTGACGGACAGCGCTTTGAGGTTGTACCCGGCATTTCCAGTGCGGTGTGCCTCTACGTGGACCGGCAGGGTCGTCTGTGGGTGGGCACCAACGAAATGGGCGCCGTTTGTCTGGACCGGGGGGCGCTGAAGGTTTTTGGGCAGGAGAAGGGCCTGCCCTCCAATTCGATCCGGGGCTTTTGTGAGGACGACGACGGAGCTCTATACATCGCCACTGTCAGCGGACTAGTGACCCTGGAGCCTTCGGGCAACGTGCTTCCCGTACTGGACAAACGGCTGCGTACCGTCTCCATTATGATGCTCTCCGGCGATGGTGCGGGGACGGTCTACGGCGTTACTGTGGACGGAAACGCCTTCTCCCTGCGAGGCCGTTCCGTTGCGAACTGGTGGTCCGCAGAGGAGATCGGAGCCGACGTCGGCTGCGTCTATGCGGACCCCCTGCGCACGGGAGTGTTCTGGTGTGGAACGGAGGGCTCCGAGGTCCTGCGCTGTGCGGCAGAACAGCCTGTTTCCGACTGGGAACGGTTTTCGATTCCGGGTGTCACCGGCGTCAACTGCCTGCTGTCGGAGAACGACAGGCTGTGGGTCTGCTGCGGCGACGGTATCGGTTGGCTGGATGCGTCGGGCAGCTTCCAACGCTTGAAGCATACTCCGATCAAAAGCGCCGTAGAGCATATCCTCCTTGATCTTGAGGGGAACCTCTGGATCTCCTCTTCTCGGCGCGGTGTGATGAAGCTGACCAAAAACCGCTTTACGGATGTCAACCTGCTTGCGGGGCTGGATGATACCACGGTCAACGCAATCTGGGTGGAGGACAATACCGTCTGGTTGGGAACCGATACGGGGCTGACCGCCCTTGATCCGGAAGGGAAGCGGCTGGAGCAGCAGCTTCCTGGTGAATTGTCGGGCGTTCTCATCAGATCCGTTGTCGGCGACGGGAACGGAAGTCTGTGGATCTGTACCGACAGCGAGCGCGGACTTGTCCATTACCGGCCCGGAACCGGACAACTGGATTTCATCCGCGAACAGGATGGGCTCGCCTCCAATCACGTGCGGGAAGCCCTTCCACTGGAGGACGGAACTCTGCTGGTCGCCGCATCGGCGGGCATATCCATGCTGCGGGACAGAGTCATATCCCGTTCCTGGGGGCAGGAGGACGGTCTATGCGACAGCGAGATCCTCAGCCTGTGTCAGGCGCCTGACGGCGCGATCCTTTTAGGCAGCAACGGAAGCGGGCTCTATGTTTTGGAAGAAGACGTCGTTCGCCCGTTTACAGGACCGAATGAACTGCAGGGCGGCGTCATTCTGCGTCTGATGCCGGATTTGCCGCGTCGGTGCGTCTGGGTCATGACCGGCAGCGGAGAACTCGCTGTCCTTCGAGCCGGGATGATCAGCAAGCTGAACGATTTTCTTCCCAACGAAAGTCGTTCCTGCAGTCCCTTCTATGATTTTCAGCTCTACGGAAACCAACTGTGGCTTCTGGGAAGTACGGGACTCTGCATGGTCAATGCAGAGCAGCTTCTGGCCGGAGAATCTCAAACAGGACGTTTCTATGACCGCAGCAACGGCCTCCCCCACGTCACGGCCCCGCATTCCAAAAGCTTTGTTACAGCAGACGGAATCGCGTGGCTGAGCGGCAGCGACGGCGTTACGCGTATGTCATTTGCCGATACGGGCAGTGCGGATCGCACGCCGATGCTAACAATTCCATGGGTCACGATCGACGAGGAGCGGCGCTGGCTGTCCGCCGGGCAAAGCCTGGAGCTTTCATCAGACAGCAAGCGGCTGCAAATCCATGCAGCGGCAATCACCTTTGCCTTGGAAGATCCGGAACTGATTTACCGGCTGGAGGGCTATGAGGAGGAGTGGACCCATGCCACTGCCGGCACGCTGTCCGACATCGTCTTCACAAATCTGCCAGGCGGCGACTACGTGTTTCGTTTCGGTTCTCCCGGCGGAAAAAACGGGGAACTTCGCGCAGAATACGCGCTTCAGATTCACAAGGAACTGACCTTCTATGAACAGCCGATCGTGTGGATTCTGGGTGGTCTGGTTCTGCTCCTGCTTGTTGCTGGTCTGATGTGGCTGATCCTTCACCGCCAGCGAAAGGCTTTGACGCGGAAACACGAGGAAGCCAGGATCAATAATGAATTGAGTATGGCGGCAAAGATCCAAATGGATATGCTTCCTGACGATTCCACAACCGTATCGGAACGGAAGGAGTTTGAGATCGAGGCCATGATGCACCCCGCAAAGGAAGTGGGTGGAGATTTCTACGACTTCTTTCTTGTGGACGACGACCATCTGGCCATGGCGGTCGCGGACGTCAGCGGAAAGGGTGTTCCTGCCGCTCTGTTTATGATTATTTCCATGGCGCTGCTGAAAAGCGAGACCAAGGTTCGCCTCAGTCCCGCCCGCGTCCTGGAAGCGGTCAATGCCAAGCTCTCCGAAAACAATCCAAACAATATGTTTGTCACAGTATGGCTCGGCGTGCTGGAGCTCTCCACGGGACTTTTGACCTGGGCTGACGGCGGACATGAAAAGCCACTGCTGTATCATGACGGGAAATGGGACTACCTGGAAAAACACAATGGTGTTGCGGTTGCGCTGATGGAGCCGGAACTGCTGGCTTTGGAGGACGACCCGCCCTTTGTAGATCAGGAAATCCACCTGAAGCCCGGTGACATCATCTTCCAATACACGGACGGTGTTCCGGAGGCGACGAACGCAAACGATCAGCTGTTTGGCTCTGAACGGCTCCTGGAGGCGGTACGAAGCGTCTCTCGCGTTCAGCCGAAGAATTTGCTGGATCAAGTCAAAGCCCAGGTGGACAGTTTTGCAGGCGCCGCCCTTCAATTTGACGACATCACGATGCTGGCGCTGCAATACCGCGGCTGTTGACCGGTCAAGATGCTCCACGCTCGCACCTCCCATTGAAACCCAAAGCGCGGCTGCGATCCGGACCTCCGAACCACAGCCGCGCTTGGTTTTTCTCACTGCCAATCTTTTGCCAAGACAGTGAAGTGGTCCATGAACCCAGCTCCGCAAAACACAAAGCCTATCACCGCGAAATGCTATGGAACCGGAAGAACGGCTCCGATTTCGTTCCGTGCACCAAGCTTGGCGTTCATGAATCATAGCAAAACGCAACAACTCAGAATATTGCGTTTTGAACGATGTTGTGCTATACTTCACGGATATCTGTCTGATTCTATCTGCGATATATGAGAATGGCGATGCCTGAAGCAGCGACCACGCAGTCAGCACAGGCATTTATCCGGAATCGTTACCGGAAGAGAATATAATTGTATCTTAGAATCAGCACACGGCAGGCCGCAGCCGCTGCGATTGCTTACGCCGGCATGACCCCCGCCGAGCTGGAGGCATACGTAAAGAAATTTATGGATTCCGATGCGGAAGGCTTTGTCGGCATGAAGCGCGGCGAGGCTTTCTACAAGCCGATGACAGAGATCCTGGCGCTTCTGAGAGCGAACGACTTCACAATCTACATCGTGACCGCGACGGAACGCAACATCGTCCGTGCGGTGGTCCGTGATACGCTTGACATCGGCCCCGCGTATGTCATCGGGACGGAGTATGGCTATACGGCTACCGGACAGGAAGAGGTCGAGGACGGCGATTACACCTTCCAGCTGACGGATCAAGTGGTGTTTGACGGGAGCTATTATGGCGAGAACGCCAAAATGTGCAAGGTGGACGCCATCGTGCGGGAGATCGGCCAGAAGCCGGTGCTTGCCTTCGGAAACAGCTCCGGCGATACCGCCATGTGCGCCTATGTGCTTGCAGATAATCCTTATCCCGCGCTCTCTTATAGGGTGATCGCAGACGATGAGACGCGGGAGTGGGGCGATGCCGAAGGCGCGAGCGCAAAAATCGACAGCTATACAAAGCTCGGTATTGGGATTATATCCATGCGGGATGACTTCGCGACGATCTATGGGGAAAGCGTCCAAAAGGATACGAGCGTGACTGGCAACTGAATGAGCAGCCGCTTGAGCGGGAACTTCTCCAAAACGAGAAAACAAGCTGCTGATTTATACTGAACTCCATTAAAATGCTTTAAAAAGCATTTTATAGCGCCGTAGGCGCGTTGGAGTTCGCATGAGACGTATTTTGTGCCAGAGGCACAAAATGGCAGCGTGCACAGCACGGTGCCGCTCCGATTAAAATTAAATATTTTTATCGGAGCTCAGTATTAAGGGTGCTTATGTGATCCCGGATATGCAAAAAACCCCAGGAATTTCCTGGGGTTTTCTTTTGGCCTCTGGTTTGCGCTGCCCTTCCGAAGAAGACGTGCTGCACAGATGCCGCTGTTTCATATTTGCGTTCTTGATGCGTTTTGCCGAGCTGCGGATCACACGTGGGGATTTGAGCCGGGCCGGGGGTTCGTATGCTTTGCGTTTTCTTTTTTGGCCTCGATCCGAACCCCACTCTGGGAATGCTGCCGGTCGTTTTCGTCCGCCATGAGCTCTGTAAGCTGATTCAGATGTTTGCTGAGCTTCAGGCTGCCGTTTGTCAGCTTTATCTGCTGATAGAACGCCTCGTCGTTGAGCGCGTCCACATGCTCATCCTTAACAAGCTTGCCGCTGAACTCGCGGACCTTCTGCTCGTATACCGGATCGCTCAGCAGGCGGACGAACTCGGGCTGCGGCGTATAAAGCATCCGCACGCCGCCCAAGGCATCGCTGAGAGAGTCCTCATACATGGAACCCTTCGGGGGAGCTTTACGCTGCCCCTTGGGCAGGGGAAAGCCCGGCCTGTCTGGGTCTGGGGGCGCCTTCTGCATCTTTGCGGTGGAATTGGTCACAAACTTCACATATTCGGATTCCGGTGCTTCAGCGACGAGGTCTGCATGCAGCTTGAGCTGCTGCATGCAGAGCTTGAAATTCACGATCTGTTCGGCATAGTCCTTTTTCTCCGTCTCGGTCAGGCTGCGCTTTTCCTGCTTGGCCGTCAGAATCTGGTACTCCGCGGTTTTGGCCGCCTGCTCCAGCTTTTGAATCTTGACCAGGCCCTGCACGCACTCCAGCTTGTCCTGCTCCATGCCGTTCTGGACGGCCTGCTTTGCCAGCTCCGGATCCTGCCGCATCAGGTTCAGCAGCTCCTCGCCCATCATGATGGCGCCGCGGCCCTGCACGTTGAGACGGTCGGAGCTCTGATCGCAGGATTCTCTCGCAATCTCGTTGATGCCGTTGGCAAGCAGCTCGGCCAGAGGCTTCAAATTGCCGTTCTTGTAGGCTTCGAAGGCGTCGGCGGCGTCCAGTCGGGCGGGATTGAGATAGTCCTTGATCAGGTATCCCTCTTTGTCGCGGGGCGGGATGATAAAGAGGTCGGTGGTGCCCATGGAGCGGAAGTTGAGGTGGGCGATCATTTCGGCGTCCTTTTCGGGGTAACCCATATCCTTCATCGACTGCTCCAGATAGGGGTCAAACTGCTTGGAATCCACCGCATGCCCTTGCTTCACGTGCTTGATCTGGAAGCAGGAGGCCAGAGCGACTGCGGCGAACTGCGCGTTTGTCAGGGGCTTGCCCTTGATGACGATGGAATTCTGGTCAAACGCCCGGAACTGATACTGCTTGCCTCCGGCCTGCTTGTCGGGGTGGAGGTTCTGCGTTTCTTTTTCGGGCAGGCCCTTGGAACGGACCTGATCGATGGTACGCTGCTCAATTTGCTCGTCCTGGTCGCGGAGTTTGTTTTTGACCTCCGCTTCGTCCGCGGTGAGGATGGTCAGATTGCGAAACTGCTCCTCGGTATAGAAGGCGTAGTTGCCCCCCAGCGGGTGCCCCTCCGGATTTTTGAGCATATCCTCACGCTTCACCGGGACCGGCTGGAAGGTGTCAACAAAGTTCTTTTTGCCGAGGTCGGCTGCGTCCATGTCGAGCTTCACACGTTTGATTTGCTCATTCAGCGCTGCCGCATCCTTCTCCTCTTGAAATTGCCGGACCTCCTGCTCTGCAATTTCGGTGCGCTGCTGCTCAATTTGCTGCAGCATGGATGTGGCGTTGGCGCGCTGGCGCCGGTAGTTGTCATGGGCAAGCTTTTCTCTCCGGAAGGGAAAGAAAAGCAGCTTGTTGAGGAACTTGCGCCAGCCGGTCAGCGGCTTGGGCGGATGTGGGGGCTCCGGGATCTGCTCGGGCTCAATCGGATCGGAAAAGGCGAAATTGGCGTCCCCTTTTACAAGCTTGATCTGCAGCTGGACAGGCTTGGTCTTGCCGACGGGATAGGCAAACACGTTGCCCTTTTGCACCTGCTCCATGAATTCCCTGGTGCCTGGCCTGATGCCAGAAGCGTTGAGGTCTTGCGGGAGATCGCCGCCGTCTTTGTCGGGAGCCATAACGAAGATGCGGGGATAGTCGTCGCTGCTGGGCACGCTGCCGTCGTCTTCCATGCGAATGCCCAGGGTATCATAGAGGAACTGGCTCAGCTTGTGCTGCAGGCGGTCCACATTATGCTCTGACAGCGCAGCTTCATTGAATTCCTCCAGCGTTTGATAACGGGGATTGACGGGTTTTGGCATACACATTCCTTCCTTCCTGCTGACAATCAATACGATCATCCAGACGCTTCAAAATAATTACGGGTGCCGGGAGAGGGGTTCAGCGCTTTTTGCCAGGCCTGTAGGCCGGCGCTTTTTGTTGGTATTCCAGCTGCTTTTGACCTGCGATTTTAAAATTTCCGAATTGAAACTCGATGTGACAACGCCGCTTCACTTCATTTGACGCTGTGATTGGTAAGATTGATTATAACATAAATCTTCGATATTCTTCAAGAGATCCTTATGCCGATTATATGCCGATTGTGCCGCTTCGTGTGCGTAAAAGCACCGGCTCCTGCGAAAAAAAGAACGGGTTTCTGCCAGATGCGGAGATCCCGTTCACAGATTCCTGAAAGGCGCTCATACCTAGTGCTGCAAGGGGGGGCGAGCTCCATTTGCCGGTGTTTGCCCCTGCAAAGCTGGTCTCCGCGCTGTCCTTGGCAGTGTCTCCATGTTCTCCGACGGGCGTCGTGGTCAAATATGTGGCCATATCAAAACGCTCCCGCGAGCCCGGCAAAAACGCCGTCCCGCGGGAGCGTCTGTATCGTAACTCTGATTGCCAAATAAGTCTTCTTTCCAGCCAGGCGCCGCAGCTTTCCATCTGTCATTGCTCTGCACGCCTCCGCGTTGCTCCGGTGTCTGAGCGGAGCGAAGCGGAGTCGAAGAATCCGTTCCCTCTCCCCGTCAAAAATTGCGCCGCATTAGACAACGAGTCCCGGAATTCCCGCAGGGGGTAGTTCGGCTCCTTTGCGAAAAGGGTTCAGGATTGCAATTCCTTTTCCCAATCCCGCTCCGCGTATTCCCGGTAGCCGTGCTTGGCGTAGAAGGCGCAGGATTCGAAATCAAGAGTGAACCTGCGGTCACGTGTTATCCCGTAAAGGTCTAAAATAAGGTCTAAAAAATCGAGCTCATACAGTTTCGTTGCATAACCATGCGGCAGTCTTGTTTCAATATTTCTTTCCGCAGTTTGTGAATCGCTTATTTTTTTGCAAGTTCATTTTTCGTTCTTCCCATCAGCCTGCTCCCGGAGCTTGCTCTGATGGGATTTGTTTTTGAATTGTCTGCTATATCGATTTAATCATTCAATTAACAGTTCCCGGTGTATACGTATGGCAGATTCTCCCGGGCGATTTCAGCCAAACGGTAGACTGTCCGGACTGCCGTCGCGTCCCGGTCCTGCATGTGGAAGCGCGGGAAGAAGCGGGAAATGTGGAGCGGCACGGCCTCCCCACCCGGATTATTCAGACTGCTGACCCAACAGGAGAGCGCCAGCATCTCTTCTTCACAGTCATTTTCGTCCGGGACGATCAGCGTCGTCAGCTCCACGTGGCATGATTTGACCGCCGACTCGATGAACGCCAGAACCTGCTGTCTGTCACCGCCAAGGACCTCTTTGTAATAACGGTCGGTAAAGCCCTTCAGGTCGATGTTCATCGCATCGATGTATGGGCGCAACTCCTCCAGAACAGTCAGCTCCGCCGTTCCGTTCGTGACCATCACGTTTCTCAGGCCCTCCGTTTTTGCGAGCCTCGCGGTGTCCCGCACGAATTCGTATCCGATCAGCGGTTCGTTGTAGGTGAATGCGAGACCGATGTTTCCTCGTTGCCGCGTTTGCAGCGCCAGCTCTACAAGTGCCTCCGGCGTAACGGTCTCCGCGGTTTTCGCAGAGCGTCTGGCCTGCTCGGACCAGGAGATCTCGTAGTTCTGGCAGAACGGGCAGCGCAGATTGCAGCCGAAGCTGCCGACGGACAAAACCCTGCTGCCAGGGTAAAATCTTGCCAGCGGCTTTTTCTCGATGGGATCCAGTGCGAGCGAGGTGATCCGTCCGTAGTTGAACGCCTCGACGCTGCCATTTTTCGCCGTGCGGCCGCCGCAGAAACCGAGCTGCCCCTCCGCGATCTCACAGTGCCGGAAACAAACGCCACAGCTTGCCATAGAATCCCTCCCTCAGTAGTGTCGCACAACCTCGAAGCGTTCCAGCCGGTACGGCTCGTGTTCGCCGATACCGCCCTTCTGCCGTGCGATCCGAATTTGGTCCTCGACGGTATCCACGCCGTCCAGATTCGGCAGCAGCAAGCCCCGCTTCAGGCCGTGGCTGACGACGACGCCGTAGCGCTTTACGTCAAGGGCGTCCGCGGAGTCGATCGGCTCCAGCACGCCCAACACGTCGACGCTGATTTCCAGCTTGCTCAGTTCCTCCGGGCCGACCGGCAGGAAGCGCGGGTCTCTTGAGCAGGCGCTGACGGCGTTTTGCAGGATCTCCGCGGCGACGCAGTCCGTCGTTGCCGCGATCGTGCCGATGCAGCCGCGAAGCTGACCATGCTCATGCAGGGAGACAAAGGCTCCGGCCCGCCGGGAAATCAATTCCTCCGGCAGCCCCTCCGGGATCTTGAGCCGCTCTCGCCTAAGGACCCACGCCTCCACGGCAGCTCTGGCGAGCTTCACATAGGCATCGCTTTTCTCTGCCTTTTCCCGGCATATGCGCTCGGTTTTTTCGTGATATCCGTTCAGAAAATGCCGATCTTTGTCTTTTCCGTCCGGATAGAACGTGCAAATGCCATAGCCCACGCCAGTCACATCCTGATGCGACAGTTCCACAGCCTTCATGCGCAGCCCGTCGAACGCACCGGCCATCATCACGAAGGACCGATGCCCGCATTCTGCGGCTTTTTCGCAGAACAGCTCGTCAAACTCGAACAGCTCGCCGAAGTTTGCGCTTCTGCAGACGTCCATGATCCGCTGATCGTATTCCGGTCCTTCCTTCGCAAAGCCATAGGGGCCGTAGCTCTGGAGCTTGTGAGAAAGGTCGCCGCTGGCAATCCAGACGGCGCGTCTGCTGGTGTCCTCCACCGCGCGGGCAATGAGCTGTCCCAGGCGGTAGTGCTCAGTCAGCGGAAGCCCGGACAAGCCGATCCGCACGAGATTCCCCCCGGGATACCGCTTCCGAAGGAAGTACAGCGGGACCATCGTCCCGTGATCGAGCTCGCTGTCCCGCTCCCCAAGCGTTCCTGCGGGGAGCTTTTCTTCCTCCGACAGTTCACAGATGCGCCCAACAAGCTCTGTGTCGTAGCGTTCCGAAAACTTTACCCCGGGTGCATGGAAGCGGCGGAAGGAACCCGTCGCGCCGTTGCCGGGAGAAATGTGAAAATAGTCTGTATACATCACGGCATGCGGACTGGAAATAATAATTGTATCCGGACGAAGCGCGGCCACCTCTTCGGCGACCCGTTCATACGCGCGCGTCGTCTCGACGATCTGCGCCTCGCTGCCCCGACCGACCTCCGGGACGATCATGGGCGGGTGCGGCACCATAAAGCCAGCCAAGATTGACATCGTAACCCCTCCTGAATCTGCTTCTTGGATTTGTTGATGGCGGATTTGAGGCTTTTCAGCCTGCCGGCGGCAAAGCTCAGCTCCTTCTCTGACAGGCCGTAGCCCCGCAGGGTGTATTTCAGGGTGTTATCATCCATAGCCTTGAGGCGCTTGGCGGGGTCCGCCGGGATCACCTTCATGTTGTAAATGCTGGTCAGCCATCTGTAGTTGGCGTGTGCGCCCCCCAGCTCCAGTTGTCCCAGCAAGCCGAAGGCGAAGTCGTTGTCGATTCCTCACTGTCATCCGCGTCTCGCATACGACTTCTCTCACCTGCTTTGCGTGCCTTTTCTATGTCTCGATAAAAGCGTTTGAAATCGTTGCCATAATTTCGGGCCACCTCAGTTAAGATGCTTCGACCCTCCTCAGGCAGCGGGAAATCTGTCGCACAGCAGAACGCAGAAGCCCAGGTCGTATTCCGTGATGGGCGTTCCGAACAGTTCAGCGCTTTTTCCGGGAATTGTTCCGTTGAGCACGGCTCGGGCGCCGTCGTGGAGCATCCGGACGGTTTTCGGCGGCACCGGCAGCTCCGCGTGGGAGGGCCATATCTCGTCGAACCGGTCCAGATAGGCTTCCAGGTGTTCCAGACTGCGGATGTAGGTCTGCATGTTTCGGTGGCTGCCGAACATGAAGATTCGCCCGCGCAGCTGGATGGGATCGCCGCTGATCAGCACCCGATTGTTCCCATCCAGCACCGCGATGCTGCCGGGAGTGTGGCCGGGCAGCTCGATGATTCTCAGCTCCCGCCCACCCAGGTCCAGGACGTCCCCCTCCCGGACGGGAAGGAGCGTCCCGGGCTTGCCGGAGCGGCGGTAGAGGGGCTCCTCCGCCGGGTGCATATAGAATTCCGGGAACTGCTCATTGCTTCCGATGTGGTCCCGGTCGGCGTGGGTGTTCAGCAGGGAGATGGGCAGATTTGTCAGCCCTGCGGCAATGTCCCGGGCGTTGTGAACGTTCATGCCGGAGTCGATCAGCAGGGCCTTCTCGCTACCCGTCAGCAGGAAGAAGCGCACTCCGCCGTCCTCGATTCGCCAGGTGTTGCTGTTAATTTGGATGATTTCGTATCCCATTTGGACGCCTCCTTCCAAAACAGGAGGTCTCAGCCCAGCAGCCTGGCGGCGTCTTTTGTCAGCTTGTCCACGCTCTGATAGACCTCCGCGCCGAGAAGCTCCGGGTTTCCGTTCAGACAGGGCTGCAGCTTCTCCACCGTTTTGCCGATGCCGCTGCCGCCGGAGGTGGCAAAGAGGTACAGCTTCTTCCCGCTCCAATCATAGGCTTTGCAGAAGGTGTTGACGACATTTGGCGCGCCGTAGTACCAGATGGGGAAACCGAGGAATACGACGTCGTATTCCTCCCAACGCTCAATGGTATTGCGGATCGGCACGTCCTTCTTCCCGATCTTTTCCCGGTTGCACCGGGCCAGGGGGTTGGTCCATTTGAGGTCCGCTGCCGTATAGGGGAGCTCCGGCACAATGGCGAACAGCTCGGCGTGAGCTGCCTCCGCCAGTGCCCTGGCGAACTGCTCGGTTTTCCCCTCCGCGCTGAAATAGGCAACGATCGTTTTCATGATCTGTATCCTCCTTGTGAATAAGATTGTTTTCCCTTATGAGATCCGGATGGCCCGTCCGGCGGTTTTCAGAGCTTCTTCGTCCAAGCTTCCCTTGTCCAGCACCAGCTTGCCGTTGATAAAGACCTGCTCGATGCCGAAGGGCTGCTCCCGATCGGGAACGCCGTTTCGCAGGGCGTCCTCGTCGAAGACGGTGAGGTCCGCGTAGTAACCAGGTCGCAGATAGCCCCGCTCCCGGATCTGGAAGCGATCCGCGATGGCACCGGTCATGCGGCGGATGGTGTTGGGCAGGCTGTCCCCGGTGCCTCGAAGGGCATCCCGCAGGAACTTGGGGTAGCAGTCGTAGATGGCGGGGTTCTGGACCCCGTGCTCCTCCACCCAGGCGTCGGTCATATAGAGGCAGTGGGGGTTGTGCTCGAATTCCGAAATGATCTCCGGCGTGGAGTAGGGCCCCATGTTCACCCGGCCCTTGAACTTGCTGAGCTCGCAGAGCTTCAGATAGGCCTTCAGATCGCTGAGTCCCTCTTCCTTTGCAATCTGGTGAACGGACTTGCCCTCGTAGCGCTCATAGCCCGGCCCAATGTAGGCCACCACGATGTCTTTGAAGCCGAAGCCCAGAAGCAGGCTGCTGGCCTTCACCAGGGCGGCCAGCTTCAGCCGGTTCAAGGGCTTTTTCCGCTCCGCCTGGCTCATGCCTTGATACCAGCCAGGCAGAATCACGGTGATGACGGAGACGCCCAGGCACTCGTTGTAGATGTCGAACATCAGGTCCACGCCCTGGGCCCGGAGCTGGTCCATCATCCGAAGGAGCTCGTCCTTATCCTTCAGGGAGCTGCGGCCTACGAAGATGGCGTGGGAGTAGTGGAGCTTCAGCTTCGAGCCCCCGGCGATCTCAGCCAGCTCGTCAAAGGCCCGCAGCAGATGGGAGCGGCCAAAGAGCTGGGGATAGGCCATGGAGACCTTGGACTCCGCCCGAGGGTGGACCGTCAGGGGCCGATTATACTTGACGCAAAGGGCCGCCACCTTTTTCAGCTCCTCCACGTCCGCGTAGAGACCTGGCTCATACATGAGGCCCAGGGAAATGCCCGCCGCTCCCTGCTGCAGGGCTTTCTCCAGGATGGCCAGCATGGATTTTTCTTCCTCTGGGGTCAGCTTCCGGTTCTCGTTGCCTCCCGCGGCGGCCCGGGCGGAGCAATGGCCCGCCAGCTCTGCCAGATTGCAGGGCATGTTGCCGTCCAGGGCGGAGAACAGTTCTTCCACAGTGCCGTATTGCCCGGTGGTGTCCGCAAAGCCGAAGAGGCCGCCGCCCAGCTTGTCCACATACTTGCAGCCCGGTTCAAAGCCGATTTCCGAGACGCCGCAGTTGCCCGCTACGAATGTGGTGATGCCCTGCCGCAGGAAGGGGGCGAAGTAGGGAAGAGAATTCTTCTTGATGGCAAACCAGTCGTTGTGAGAGTGCCCGTCAATGAAGCCCGGCGCAATGGACTTGCCCCGCAGATCCATCACGCGATCCGCTTGGGCGCCCAGCTGCTCGCCTATGGCTTCGATCCGGTCGCCCGCCAGCAGGATCTCGCCCAGGAAGCCATCCCGGCCGCTGCCGTCATAGATTTTTACGTTTTTGAGCAATGTCTTCATTTTGATTCTCCATATCTGTAGGTTGTTTTGAGCTGTAAACTTTATCTTTGCTTGCTGCGTCCCTTGCAAGCGCTGCTTCAGAAGCGTGTTTCTCTTGCTGACGGTCATATTCCGAACCGCGTAGCCCAGGACTTTTTTCTCCCCAATCAGGATAAACAGCTTCTTTGCTCCGGCGACACCGGTGCAAACAGGATTCCGCTGCGGTATCCTGTCATGTGACATCGACAGCGGCATGACCGCAATCGGGTATTCGCTTCCCTTGGCCTTATGAATAGTGGCTGCATAATCTAGAGCGATTATACAAGAAATGGCGCAAAATTGCAATGTAAAGCAGATCCTATACAGCAAAAAAGAAGAAAAAGTTTTGACCTCCTGCGCAGCTGCAACAGCCTGAGTGGGATTGGCACTTGCGTAATTGTCTGTATGGGACCACAATTACAGAGATGAGACGCCGGAGTACTTTGAAAAATCCACAGTGCCTTATATGAGCGCAATAGACACCGTTCCGGCTTTTCTTTTTCCCGATGCGGATGAACCCGTAAAAAACACGTTTAAGCTTCAGCTTTCCCTGTACCGTAACGCACTGTATGAAGCACAAAAGCTTCCAAAAAGCCAAATGAATGCGATGGCGGAATATGCCTGTTTTTCAACTGCTGCGGAAGCGAAAACGATTTGCAAAGACGGGTTGAAGGTGCCAAGCGCCATGTTGGAATCCACAACTGAGCCAAGTTCGTATCAATCAAAGACATTTGGAGGCGGGAAACCGGCTCCTTTTTCATGCCAAGGAGGACTGCCTATGAGCCTGTTTTGCGTATACGTGGATGGCGCTCTGTCCTAACGATCATTGTGACAGAAAGAATCAGATATAGGCTATTGACACGGTTTCTCTTGGAATGATAAAATAATATCTCAAGCAAGCGAACCACAATGCTGGCAGAGAGAATTCAAAAGAACCGGACGCAGGGAATCACTGCGTGGCCGTGCAGAAGGAAGTTCATCCGCGGCATGATGGCTTGCGTACAATCCAGTTGCAAAGATCAGAGACCATTTGAATGCACATCGCAAGTGGTGGAAAGGGCAGGAGGAAGGAAATGGGAAAATCGCTGACCGAGAAAAATATTGGAGGCGCATCTTGTTACCGGAAAGATGCAGGCCGGAGAGGAGATTTTCATCCGGGTGGATCAAACGCTGACCCATCCAAGTGGTCCTGGCCGGGGGGGCAGCTCCGTTATCTGAAGAACCAGCTCCGGAAGGGATTCCCCGGGCAGGAACAAGGTTTAATTTGAGAGGTATTCCAGGATGCGTATTTCAAATCAGAAAGACAATGATCAGCCAAGGAAGATAGAAGTCAGAGGCGCCCGCGTACATAACCTGAAGAACATCGACGTAGACGTTCCGCTTCACGGGATTACGGCGATCGCAGGTGTGTCCGGATCCGGGAAATCATCGCTGGCGCTGGGCGTGCTCTATGCGGAGGGCTCCAGAAGATATCTGGAATCCCTTTCCACCTATACCAGAAGACGGATGACACAGGCCTCCCGCGCGGACGTGGACGAGGTGCTGTATGTCCCGGCGTCTCTCGCCCTGCACCAGAGGCCGGGTGTTCCGGGGATCCGATCCACCTTCGGCACGGGCACAGAGCTCTTAAACAGCCTTCGTCTGATGTTCTCTCGGCTGGCCAGCCATCGCTGCCCGAACGGTCACTATGTGCAGCCGGGCTTTCAGGTGGCATTGATGCAGGAGATCGTCTGCCCGGAGTGCGGGGAGCGGTTTTACGGCCCCGGCGCAGAGGAGCTGGCTTTCAACTCCCAGGGCGCGTGCAAATGCTGTGGGGGAACCGGAACGGTCAGAACGGTGGACCCCAGTACGCTGGTGCCGGATGAGAGCATTTCCATCGACGAAGGCGCCGTCGCTCCCTGGAACAGCCTCATGTGGTCCTTGATGACCGACGTATGCCGGGCCATGGGCGTGCGAACGGATATTCCCTTCAAAGACTTGACAGAGAAAGAAAAAGAGATCGTCTATGACGGTCCCATGGAGAAAAAGCACATCTTTTACCGCCCGAAGAAGGCCGATACCGCCACGGCGGGCGAGATGGACTTCACCTATTACAGCGCGACGGCGACGGTGCTCAATGCGCTGAATAAAGTCAAGGATGAGAAGGGCATGAAGCGGGTGGAGAAGTTCCTCAAGGAGGACGTCTGCCCGGAATGCCATGGTACGAGACTTTCTGAGGCCGCAAGGGCGCCGAGGCTGATGGGCATTTCCCTTGACCAGGCATGCAAGATGACACTGAAGGAATCGATCGAGTGGGTCAAAGCGGTGCCCGCTTCCCTGCCGGAGGAGATGCGCCCCATGGCCCAGAATATCTGCGAGTCCTATCTGGAGGTGGCGGCCAGGCTCATGGACCTGGGCCTTTCCTACCTCACGCTGGACCGGTCGTCGTCCACGCTCTCCACCGGGGAGCGGCAGCGGATGCAGCTGGCACGGGCAGTCCGGAACCGCACGACCGGGGTTTTGTACGTTCTGGATGAGCCGTCCATCGGACTGCATCCTGCCAATATCGTCGGTCTGAACGGCGTCATGCACGATCTTGTTCAGGACGGCAACTCCGTTCTGCTGGTGGATCACGACGTGCAGATCCTGAAGGAGGCGGATTGGCTGATTGAGATGGGGCCGGAGGCCGGAGCAAAAGGCGGAACGGTCATCGCGGAAGGATCTGTCGCAGACATCGAAAAGGACCCGGGTTCTGTGATCGGAAAATACCTTTCCGGGGAACAGACACCGAAAAAAAGGCCCTCCGGTCAGGAACTGTTTGCAGCTGGAAGAATCTGCCTGGAGACCGAGCGTATCCATACCGTCAAACCCCTCTCCGTAAAGATCCCGAAAAGCCGACTGACCGTCATTACCGGCGTTTCGGGCTCCGGAAAGACCACGCTGGTTCTGGAAAGCCTGGTCCCCGCACTGGACGCGCTCTGCAACGGGAAAAAGCTGCCCGATCATGTCAGGAAGATCGACGCGGAGGGCATTAAGCATATCAAACTGATCGACGCCACGCCCATCGGAATCAACGTGCGCTCCACCGTCGCGACCTACGCCAACGTGCACGATGAGCTGCGCAAGTGCTATGCCGGGACAAAGACTGCAAAACAGTACGGCTATAAGGCTGGGGACTTTTCCTATAACACCGGCTCTCTGCACTGCCCGGTCTGCGACGGAACAGGCCAGATTTCCCTGGACGTTCAGTTTCTTCCGGACGTGGAGATCCCCTGCCCGGACTGCCGCGGCTCTCGTTATGCGAAGGACGCGAAGAAGATTCGGTATCGGAACAAAGCCGGGGAGGAACGCTCTCTACCCGAGCTGATGGATATGGACGTGAACACGGCGCTGGCGTTCTGCCGGGACATGAGCGCAGTCAGCCAAAGGCTGGAGACCCTCCGGGAGCTCGGCTTGGGATATCTGACGCTGGGTGAAGAAACGCCGGGACTGTCCGGCGGCGAAGCGCAGCGGTTGAAATTGGCATCCGAAATGGGAAGGCAACAGGAGGATTCCGTATTCGTCTTTGACGAGCCCACCATCGGTCTGCACCCGAAGGACGTGGAGACGCTGCTGCAGGTGTTCCGCACGCTCATCGACCACGGCGCAACTGTGGTTGTGATCGAACACGACCTGGACGTAATCCGAAGCGCCGATTATGTCATAGACATGGGACCGGAGGGTGGCGAAGACGGCGGCAGGGTTGTTGCCTGCGGTACGCCGGAGGAGATCAGGCATTGCAGCAACAGTATAACGGGAAGATTCATTTGATCGGTGTCTTCCTGATTGGAATCGGGTTTCTCCTTTCTGGAATCTGTACCGTGTTTAGCCAGACTGTTTTCGTATTTGTTCCAATGACAGTCGGATTGGTACTTGGAATCGCATTCCTGGCATGGGCAGGGAGAAAGTACAACCGCCTGTGACAGGCTGCCGGTTGTCCGGTTCGGCAAGGACTATATGCTTCCGGCTTAAGAACATGCCGGGGAGCCGTATGGCCTCCTCCAGAAAGCTGGCTATTGTTGATCGTTTCGATGTCCGAGGCTTGAAGAAATGTACAAATGCGAATATGTCGGAGGGAAGTATGTTAGATCATAAAGAATTTGATTTATGGGCAGACGGATACGATCAATCGGTCGGCGTTTCGGATGAAGATAACACGTATCCTTTTGCAGGATACAAAAGGATTCTTGGAGACATTTTTCAAACGATAATGGAAAAACCACATCCGACAGTTCTGGATATTGGTTTTGGAACGGGCACGCTTACGGCAAAACTGTATGAAAACGGCTGTGAAATCCACGGACAGGATTTTTCATCAAGGATGATTGAGCTGGCTTTTGCAAAGATGCCGAATGCGCAGCTGTGTCAGGGCGATTTTACACTGGGGCTGGCAGAACCGCTCAAACGGCAGTCCTATGATTTCATTGTTGCGACCTATTCGATACACCATTTGAGGGATGATCAAAAAATTGTGTTTTTGAAAGAATTGCTCGAGCATCTGAAAGATGACGGTAAGATTCTGATTGGCGACGTCGCATTCGGAACCCGTGAAGAGCTGAATCAATGCAAAGAGGAATGCGGGAATGAATGGGACGATGAGGAGTTCTATTGCGTTGCCGATGAATTAAGAACGGAATTTCCAATCTCGTTTTTCGGAAAAGAACATATTGCTCGGGGATTCTGATGCTGAGCAGATAAATGCAAGCTTGTAAGGCTGTAAGGCGGCGCCCACACTGCCATCACCGGCGGCGGGGAGCGGGATCGGGAGGAGAAAACATGAACAAAGATATATGCGTCCGCTGCGGGGAAGGTGTTGTCAACCTCCGTGTTGGGGCAATCATCCTCAAAGAGAATAAAGTCCTTATGGTCAAAAATACCCGCGAGGATTATTACTATTCTGTGGGCGGGCGCATCCAATTCGGAGAAACAGCCGAACAGGCAATCAAACGGGAAGTAAAAGAGGAACTGGGCTGTGAGATGGAAGTTGACAGGCTCGGTTTTCTTTGCGAGGCATATTTCTATGGAAGCGTTGGAGATGATCAGGAACGCTTGATCTATGAACCGGCATTCTATTTTTTTATGAGAGTTCCTTACGGTTTCGACTTACCGGGCCATACTTTTTTGGAGGATGGAACACCGGAGTATCTTGAGTGGGTTCCGCTCGATACAGACAAGGTCGTCTATCCGGAGTTCTTCAAAACGGAGCTCAGGCATCCGGTCAGAGAAACAAGGCATATTGTGGCGGATGAAAGACCAATCCAGCCTGACAGGCCCATCACGGCGCCCGCACCGCCATCACCGGCATCGGCTCGTAAAGGAATGGTGGTATAAAAAAGGATTAATTGCATTTGGAAAGCCTATGATGCGGACGCCGGTGAAATGCCTGCGGCCCTGAAACTGTAAGGCCACTTTCCTTTTGCCGATATTCAATCTACCGTCTTAACCCTATGACAGAGAACAAAGCGGGAGCGTAAATCAGAATGATACAGATAAAACTGACCATTACAGAGAGCCGCTGCAGATGCGCTTACCACAAAGCGGGAGACAGCTTTGTGGTGGGGGACCTGTGCCCGCCTTTGTGTCATGAGCTGTGGAACGTGATCTATCCCTATGTCTTTGCCCTGCAAAACGGCGCGGTCCTGGATTTTGGAGCGGACAAGGCGAAGGCCTTTGACGCCCGGTGCCCGGACGGCGGCAGGGTATGCGTCCACGGGGAAGTGCTGCCGCCGGAATGAGATCCGGCGCATCAGAGAGGAGCCATTATGAAACTCGGAATCATTTCTGACACCCACAAGCTGCTGCGGCCGGAGCTGTCGGCGGCGCTGGCGGGTGTGGACGCGATATTGCACGCCGGCGACGTTGGCAGCCGGGAGATCCTGGACCGGCTGGAGGCCCTTGCGCCGGTTTACGCCGTGCGCGGGAACGCCGACGGAGACTGGGCGGAGGACCTTCCCACCATCCTGGATTTTACTCTGGACGGTCTGCGGATCTGTATGACCCACAAGAAAAAGGACCTTCCCCGGGACCTTGACGCCTGGGATCTGGCGGTGGTCGGCCACAGTCATCAGTTCGCGCAGGCGGAGCTGATGCATACTCTGCTGCTGAATCCGGGCAGCTGCGGGCCCCGCAGATTCCGCCAGCCCATCACCATGGCGCTTGCGGAAACCTCGGAGGGACAGATCCAGGTCACACGGATCGACCTTGTCCAAGCTGCCCCGAAGCCGAAGATCGACCCGAGGGACGTCAAGGCCCAGATCGAGCTGGTGATCCGGGAGCTGGGAAAGGGCCGCGGGCCGGAGCGGATCGCGGAGAAATACGGCATGGACCCCGCCCTGGCGGATCAGATCGCCCGGCTCTGGCTGACCCATCCCGGTGTCACCCCGGACGGAATCATGGCGAAGATGGGACTGTAGGCCCGGGCAGCGGAAGTATTTGCGCAGCGCTGACTGTGGTTTTGCCGGCAACATTTACAGGAGGAAACAACATGAAGAAATCGGATGAATTGTCCGCAATCGCGGCGCTGTTGGAGCAATCCGCGCCGGTGTACGCCGGGACCGTCGGCTTGGACGGGCGGCCCCAGCTGCGGCCGGCCTGTTTCCTGTTTCAGCAGGACGGCGGGCTGTATTTTCTGACGGCGAAGAGCCGCAGATTCTATGCGGAGCTGTGCAAGACACCTTATATCCAGCTTTGCGTATCAGAGCCCGAGACGGAGCGCTGCCTGCGAATCTCGGGAAAGGTCTGCTTCACGGAGGAGCGGGAGCTGATCCTGCGCGGCTTCCGGGAGCGGCCCGCCATGGCGGCGGCCTTGGGCGGGGACGAGAAGGCCCTGATCGCCTTCTTCCTGACGAGGGTCCGGGTGGAACGGACCGCCTTGTTCGAGGAAGCTCCGCTGGAGGTCCGGAGCCTACCGGATCCCAGCGGCGTTCTGGTGGGCATCACCATTAAGAAAAAGACCGAGCTGCGGGATCGGCTTGCCCGGATTTTGGAACGCCGGGAAGCGGAGCCTCCGGCCAGGATTGACGAGACCGCAAAGCTCTATGACGGGGCCCTGTTTCTCTTTGCGGAGGCAGCAAAGGCCTTATGGCCCCGGATGGATATCCGGCCCATTGAACGGGCCGCGGTCTTTGAAACCTGGGACCAGCGGGAGCATTACACGAAGCTGGCGGCGGAGCTCGTCGGCAACGCCGTCATCGACAAGCCGGAGGATTTGAGCTACTGGCTCAATCCGGAAACGCTGAAGGCGCTTCGGGGCTCTGTGTAAGAACGGAATAAAATCATAACGTCAAGTCTTGACAAGTGACCTTTCGTTCCCTATAATAGGTGAACGAAAGGTCACTCCGTTTATTCTGTGTGGAGGTTATTATGGCGAGCGACACAAAAGAGAGAATCCTGGAAGCTGCGCTGGAGATGTTTTCCCAAAACGGCTATGCAGGGACAAACATTCGGGAACTGAGCGCGTCTCTCGGGCTTGTGAAGTCCGGGATCTATAAGCACTATGAGAGCAAGGAAGCAATTTGGAATGCGCTTCTGGATCAGATGATTGCTTATTATGCAGATCACTTCGGGTCCGCAGACCGTCTGCCGCCTGTGCCAGATTCGCCGGAAGCGTTGACACGGCTGACCATGCAGATGGTGAATATCACCGTTCATGATGAGAAGATCATCATGACGCGCAAGGTCCTGACGCTGGAGCAGCACCGGGACGTACGCGCGCGGGAGCTGGCGACGAAGCACTTCTTGACCGGGCTTACGGAGATCTTCACGCAGGTCTTTTCCGGGATGATGGACAAGGGCCTGGTCAAACGCGACGATCCCGCCATGCTGGCCTTTGCCTACACCACGCCGATCTCGGCGCTGATCCACCTGTGCGACCGGGAGCCGGAGAAAACAGAAGATGCGATTAGGAAGATCGAAGCATTCAGCCGGCACTTTATCAAAACCTATGGAACAGCGGATCAGGAGCAGGCGGTATCCCTGTGACGGTGTAAACGGCAACCCCGGTTTTCTGAGTGCGGCGCTGACAATAGCAGCAAAAGACAAGAGATGAAATGATATGGAAACGGAAAGATTGATGATAGATTCCATCAGAGAGACTGATAAAGAGGATTACTTTATCAATATCTCCCATGACAAAAAGGTGCTGGCAAGCTTTATCTGCCGGTATGCGGATACCATGGAGGAATTCGATTTTTCCTCCTATCTGGGACGGCAGGACCTTTTCGCGATCCGTCTGAAAGAAACGGGACGGCTCGTTGGCATTCTCAGCCTTTTTGATGAGAAAGACGGCGCCTGTGAGATCGGGTATGGGATCGGGTCCCGGTTCTGGAACCAGGGCTATGCAACGGAGGCGGTCAGACGCTTTCTGGAATACCTGTTCCGGGAGAAAGGAATGCGAACGGTATACGCTTCTTTCTTCACCGGAAATGACGCTTCCCGCCGGGTGATGGAGAAATGTGGCATGCGCTTCGATCACCTCTCAGAGAAAGAATTGCGCTACCTGGGGATCGAGCGGGATCTGAGCTATTATGCGATCCGTCGAAAGCCGGACGTCATCCTTTTGAACGGCCCTTCCTCTGCGGGGAAATCCTCCCCCGCATCCGGAGCCGGGATTGGGAGGAAAAGCAAACCATGAAATTCAAAGGAAGCCTGATTGTCGTAAAAGACTGCAGGAAAGCGTTGAAATTCTATCAGGACATGTTTGGATTTGAACAGATTCAGGATCATGACGGCAAAATGGAGCTGTCCGGAAATCTGTATCTCCAGGAAGAAACATACTGGGAGCGCTTTACCGGGAGGCGCGTGATTCCGCAAAGCAATCATACGGAGCTGTATTTTGAAGAGCCGGAGATTGAAAGCTTCGTAAAAAAGCTGGAAAGGCTCTATCCTGACCTTGAATACGTCAATCGCCTGATGACGCACAGCTGGGGACAGCGGGTCGTCAGATTCTATGACCCGGACGGCAACCTCATCGAAGTTGGCACCCCAGTATGATCCGCGTATATCTTTTTGGTGAATCAACTGAATCATGCCGGAGGAGAGAAATGTTTCAATACGAGATGATAGATCTGCCAGAAATCGCAATCATTGGCAAGGAAGGCTTATGCACGAAAGAAAAGAATGTCGTTCCGGACCTGTGGCAGCAGGCCAATACCAATTTCAGTGATGTAGCGGATCTTGGAATGAAAAATGCGGACGGTTCTTTTGTCGGATTTTGGGGAGCCATGAGCGATGAAACGAGGTCTTTTATGCCGTGGACAGACGATTTCTCCAGAGGCTTGTATTTGGCAGGCATTGAAGTATATGAGGATACGCCAGTCCCGGATGGATGGATCAAGTGGGTTCTGCCGGCAAGGAAATATCTTGTCACGGAGGTGAGTCCGGAAAGCTATGGAGAGATATTTGGATATGTGATTAATAGCCTTATTCCAGATCTTGGGATGAAGCTTGCAGGTGCTGTTTGCGACTTTACCGAACCGGCAACCGGGCAGAACAAACTGTTTTTCCCTATCGAGGGAAAAACATAAATTTTCGGAACGATGGAGTTCACCAGGCGCCAAGAGCGCTTGCACGGATCGAACAGCTTGGAGGAACATGATATGAACCAGAAAGCCCTTGTCGTCATCGATCTACAAAATGATATCACCAAGCACTACAGGGATGTCATTGACAGAGTGAATTCCGCCATCGAATGGGCGTCGGAAAGCCGCATGGAAATTGTGTATATCCAACACAACAATTTGTCCGCCGGAACCCGTACCTTCAAGCCGGGCACCAAAGGAGCGGAACTTGTGCCGGAGCTGAAGCTTGTCTCGAATCATATTTTCGTGAAAACAAAGTCCAGCGCTTTGACCAGCGAGGCGTTTTCAGAATTCATCCGGTCAAAGGATATCAGAGAGTTTTACATTACCGGTGCGGACGCCACTGCCTGTGTGAAATCCACCTGTTTCAATATGACAAAGGCCGGATATGCCGTCCATGTCATTTCTGATTGCGTGACCAGTTACGATTTGAAGAAGCTGCCTGAAATGTTCGCGTATTATTCGGACAAGGGATGCGAGCTCAGAACACTGGCAGAATATCAAAGTGCGGGAGACAGGCCATGAGTAAATATGACCTGCTTTGGGAGGATATATGATAAAAAGGAAGTTGTTTCTTATCGTTTCAATTGCAGCATTCCTTGGACTGTTGCTTTCCGCTTGTTCAGCCGACACAGCGAACGGCAAAATCAGATATGATCATGTCGCGATGCCGGAAGAGACAGATCCGTATTACGTGATCGGATTTGCGGATTATGTATGGATCGGCAGCACGCTGTCAGAGGGGAGCTCTGTTACGCTTCCAGGCGGGAACAAACGGCTGGAGTATGATATTTCCGTCAGGGAATGCTTAAAGGGAAGCTTGGCAAGAGCAATCAAAGCAGCGTATCCGGCCTATTACGAGAACGATGGCACGCTTGTTCTGATGGAAGGCGAAACGATGCGGGACGATGGTCTTCCGGAAAAAGGCAAGAATTATATCTTTGTCGGGACGGCCCAGCCGGACGGTAGGATCCTTTTAGAGCGCTTATATGCAAAAACCGAATATAACGATGACAGCTATCAAAGCTTCATAGATTATGTGGCAAATGAAAAAAGCGTTGACAGAGAACGTTTTATCAGTTCATTTGAAATTGGTTCTGATTGACAGATTCCAGTTTACAGAGGCGTACGATGGGAATTCAATTTCAATACAAGAGATTGGACAATCACAATTTCACCGGCCATTCCTTGGATGATTTTGTCCGTCACCAGACCGTTACAGCGTGTTGGAGAAAGACAGACAACGGTTGGAAGCTTGTGCCGAACGTCTATGAAGAAAACTGGTCGCAGGCGCAGCGCCGGGAAATCGCGGAAGAGCTGGCGCGTCATATCAAGCTCGACCAGACCGGCTTTGGCGCCTTCGACGGCCAGCGGCTCATTGGATTTGCCACCGTCTCCCACCGGATATTCGGCGCTGCGGCCAGATATGCGCAGTTGGTCTGTTTTCAGGTATCAGAGGAATACCGGCGTCAGGGCGTCGGCAGGCAGCTCTTTTCCATGGCTTGTGAAGAGGCCCGGCGTCAGGGCGCGGATAAACTGTACATTTCGGCGCATTCCTCAGAAGCGTCGCAGGCGGCATACCGGGCGCTGGGCTGTACGCCTGCGGAGGAGGTCAACGAGAGCCTGGCAGCAGCGGAACCTTTTGACGTCCAAATGGAATACAGATTATAAATGAGTATGGTATCGAGAAAGTGAGGTCATGAAATTATGCGGATCTATGTAGATTTTGACGATTGCCTGTGCGAGACAGGAAGGGCCTTTTCCAAGCTTGCGCTGGAAATGTTCCACAAAGATGTTCCTTATGAGCAGATGCGATATTTTGAACTGGACAGGGCTTTTGATCTGAATGCGGAACAATACGAGCGCTTTATGCTTCTGGCGCACGAGCCGGAGATCCTGTTGTCTTATGACGCGACACCGGGCGCTGCTGAGACCATAAACGAATGGATTTCCCGCGGGCATGAGGTATCGATCATTACCGGCCGCCCATCCAGCGCTTATGAGCCGTCCCGGATCTGGCTGGATGAGCACGGACTTGGGAACGTCAGACTGTACTGTCTCAATAAATATGGACGGAATTTCTTTATCAAAAACAGCAACAGCACCCTGGAGCTGGAAGACTATTACGGGATGAAGTTTGATTACGCAGTTGAGGATTCTCCAAAGGCGTTCAGCTTTTTCGAACATCTGCCGGAGCTTCAGGTGCTGGTGTTTGACAGACCGTGGAACAGAGACTGTGCCTTTCCGAATGGGAACTATCAAAGATGCGCCGATTGGGAGCGCATTCGCAGGATCGTTGCAGGTACTTGAGAAAGATACGTGCAATCAGAATTGTTAAGGCAACCAGGAGAAGAAGCGGGATGTATACTATCAAAGCAGAGGCAAATCATATCCGCCGGGACTGCCAGCGAAAGGGCTATGCCAGCGAGGCGGCAAAGGCCGTCCGGGACTGGGCATTCCGGAATACGAATTATCCGGCGCTCTACTCGTATTGCAAATACACCAATGCGCCTTCCATCAGGACGGCAGAATCCATTGGAATGCGTTTTGGCTGCAATTATTCGGATGAGGCAAACGGGATTACCCATGTGTCGGTAATCTCAAAAGAGGACTGGCTGAGCGAAATTGCCGCAGAAGTCGTAACTCAGCAAAAGGAAGGGCTTCAAGATGGAATATAACAGCACAGTTACACTAAAAGACGGCAGAGCCTGTATCCTCCGGAACGGGACGGCATCGGACGGGCAGGCACTCCTTGACGTTTTTAACCTGACACACGAGCAGACGGATTTTCTTCTTACTTACCCCGAAGAACACCGCTATACGGCTCAGCAGGAAGCGGATTTTCTGCAGGAGAAAACGGATAGCGCCGATGAGATCGAGCTTCTAGCGGAGCTGGACAGAAAAGTTGTAGGCAGTGCCGGAATCGGCTGTATTGGCCGAAAAGAAAAGATCCGGCACCGTGCAGAGTTTGGCATCAGTGTGGATCAGGCCTGCTGGGGTCTCGGCATCGGACGTGCACTGACAGAAGCTTGCATCGAATGCGCAAAAAAAGCGGGATATATCCAGTTGGAACTGGAAGTGGTGGCAGAGAACAAATCCGCCATAGCCCTGTATGAGAGCGTGGGCTTTGAAGAATATGGCAGAAACCCCAAGGGCTTCCGCTCCCGCTTTACCGGTTGGCAGGAGATCGTGCTCATGCGGCTGGATATGGAAAGGTAAGCGAATGGAGCATATTGATATCAGTTGTGCGAATCATACTGTGAGGTGCTGATTATGGCGTTTGATTTCAAAAAAGAGTACAAAGAATTCTACATGCCGAAGAATAAACCCGGCATCGTAACCGTGCCGTCCATGAATTTTATTGCAGTCCGGGGACAGGGCGATCCTAATCAGGAGGATGGCGCGTACAAGCAGTCCATCGGGCTGCTGTACGGCATCGCCTTCACCATCAAGATGAGTAAAATGGGGGATCATCGCATCGACGGGTATTTTGATTACGTCGTTCCTCCGCTGGAAGGTTTTTGGTGGCAGGACGGTATTCAGGGCATTGACTATGCACACAAAGATGCCTTTCGGTGGATCTCCGTGATTCGTCTGCCCGATTTCGTGACCGCAGATGATTTTGCGTGGGCCGTCGAGGAAGCGACAAGAAAAAAGAAGACAGACTTCTCGAAGGCAGAGTACCTGACCTATGACGAGGGGCTGTGCGTTCAATGCATGCATGTAGGTTCCTATGACGATGAACCCGCTTCGGTTGCCCGGATGCATTCGTACATGGAGACACAGGGATATGTTCTGGACATAACAAGTCAGAGAATGCACCATGAGATTTATCTGAGCGACGCAAGAAAAACGGCGCCGGGAAAGCTGAAAACTGTGATTCGACACCCGATCCGAAAGGCATAGCGGCAGGACAGATTTGAGCAGGAAATGACAGGACAATCTCCGCTTTATCAGATACAATGATATATTATTGTGGTCAATCAGTGATTTTATGCTTTTTATTATTTTGATCCCAATGGCGGCCGAACCTGGTGTTACATGGGCAGGGCCTCCATTTGCCGGTGTTTGCCCCGGCAAAGCCGGTCTCCGGCGCTGTCGTTCGCAGTGTATCCATGTTCTCCGGCGGCTGTTGTGGTCAGATATGTGGTCGTAGCAGCACGCTCCCGCGGGCCCGGCAAAATCGCCGTCCCGCGGGAGCGTTTGTATCGTAACTCTGATTGCCAGATAAGTCAAGTTATTCTTTCCGGCCAGGCGCCGCAGCTTCCCCATCTGTCATTCTGAGCGGAGCGAAGAATCCGTATTTTACCCCGATCAATTTTTGCGCCGCATTAGACAAAGAGTCCCGGAATTCCCGCAGGGGGTAGTTAGGCTCCTTTGCTGAAAGGATTCAGGATTACAATTCCTTTTCCCAATACCGCTCCGCGTATTCCCGGTAGCCGTGCTTGGCATAGAAAGCGTAGGATTCAAACCACTGCTCCCTGGGCTCTCCCAGGTGGACTCTAGAAAGCCGGATGCCCTGACGGCCCATTTCCGCCTCTGCCGTTTCCAGCAGAGCGCTGCCGATGCCCTTCCGCTTTTCCGAGGCCTTTACGTAGAGCCGGTGCAGGAAGGCCTCCTCCGTGCCGGGGATTCTGGAGAAGCCCACGCAGCCAATCACCCGGTCCCTCTCGTCCAGGGCCAGCCAGAAGCCGTCGCCCCGGTCCAGATAGTTCCCGGGCACGTCCAGCAGATCCTCGTTCAGCCGCGGCACCCGCCCCAGGGCGTCCTTCGCCTGCAGCACCATGAAGATCATGTCATCCCGATACCGGGCGTCATAGGGAATGATCTTCATATTATCCGAACAGAACCGGAACAAGGAAGAATCCGATCATATTATTCAGGAAATGCGGAACGAAGCTGATCAGACAGTTTCCGGTCTTGCGGTACAGAATTGCAAAAAGGATCGC
>JAFYAB010000140.1 GCA_017540945.1 Oscillospiraceae bacterium
CACGCCGGGCTCGCCGATCAGCACCGGGTTGTTCTTGGTTTTGCGGGAGAGGATGCGGATCACGTTGCGGATCTCCTCGTCACGGCCGATGACCGGGTCCATCTGCTTGTCCCTGGCTCGCTGAACCAGATCCGTACCGAACTTTTCCAGGGCCTCATAGGTGTCCTCCGGGTTGTCGGAGGTGACTCGCTGGTTGCCCCGGACCTCCTGCAGGGCCTTCATGGCGTCCTCCCGCTGGATCATGTAGGTCTGGAACAGGGAGCGAACGGTGTTGTCCGGCCGGTCGATCATGGCCAGGAACAGGTGCTCCACGGAAACGAACTCGTCCTTCATGGACTCCGCGACCTCCTCCGCCTGGGAGAAGAGCTGATCCACGGAGCGGGCGATGTAGTATTTTCCCGCCTCCCGGCCTGAACCGGTGACCGAAGGAATCTGACGCAGCTTTTCCTCCACAGCCGCCTCCAGGCTCTCCGGAGTCTTGCCCATCCGCTTCAGCAGCTGGGGGATCAAACCGCTCTCCTGCCGCAGCAGGGCCATGAGCAGATGCAGCTGCTCGATCTGCTGGTGGTTGTGGTTCAGGGCGATGCTCTGGGCGTCCTGGATGGCCTCCATGGACCGTTTTGTGTACTTGTTGGCATTCATTGCAATGCTCCTTTCTTTGAGCAGGTCTTTAGCACTCAGCTACTATGAGTGCTAATCTCTTTGTGCTCATCATATACCCAAAGACCGCAATTGTCAAGGGCGTTCAAAAAAAGTTTTCAATTTCAATTAAATTATGTCAACTTAACACTTTTGTAAAAACTTTTATCTTTCTTTCTTAATATTTCAGTTTTAGAATACAACTATACAGGATGTTTTCATTTTTCATTCCTCCTTTCTTCTTTGATATTACCCGGGGACGAGGCTCCCCGGGTAAAATCTTTTTTTGCCGAAATCGCGGCCTTCCAATGTCAGAAGACCACGTTTTCGCGTTTTTGGACGCTTTCGGCTCTGTGCTCATAGGATGTACGGGTGATGCGAATGGACCCCTGTACCCTGACGGCGGCGGTGACGGCGCTTGCGAACGTCCTGGCCTGCCGGCTTGACGATGACAGTCTGGCGTTGTTGTCGGCATTGTTTGTACAGCTCGGAGATACTCTGGCGACGATGTTGACGCAGCGGAGCTTTTGCAAAACGGCAAATAATTCGGCAGGGCAGGTCGGGAAATAACCGGCCTGCCCTGTCGTGTTGTATTGCGTATTCGTAAAGCCCCTCATCCGTCACGGCTTCGCCGTGCCACCTTCCCCCCAGGGGGAAGGCTTTGCGTGAGTTTAATCCTGGTCCCAGTTGTGCCAGACGTTCTGGACGTCGTCGTCGTCCTCAAAGGCGTCGATGAGCTTTTCCATCATCTTGATGTCTTCCTCGGACTCCAGCTTTTTGTATTCGTTGGGAACCTGCTCGATCTGGGCGGAGACGAAGCTGTACTTCTTGCCCAGGGCGTCGGCCACGGCGTTGAAATCGTCGGGCTCGGTGTAGATGGTGAAGACGGTATCCTCGGCTTCAAAGTCGGCGGCGCCGGCGTCGAGGGCGTCCATCATGACCTCGTCCTCCTCATAGTCCTCGTCCTCGTTGTCGATGACCAGCACGCCCTTCTTTGTGAAGTTCCAGGCCACGCAGCCGGAGGCGCCCATGTTGCCGCCGAACTTGTCGAAGTGGTGGCGGACGTTGCCCGCGGTGCGGTTGCGGGAGTCGGTCATGGTCTCCACCATGACGGCCACGCCGGAGGGGCCGTAGCCTTCGTAGGTGATGGCCTCGTAGTTGTCGCCCTGGCCGGCGCCGGCGGCACGCTCCAGCACGCGCTTGATGTTGTCGTTGGGCATGTTGGCGGCCTTGGCCTTGGTGATAACGGTGGCAAGGCGGGAGTTATTGTTGGGATCGGTGGAGCCGCCGCCTTCCTTCACGGCGACGATCATTTCCTTTGCGATCTTGGTGAAGGCCGCGGCGCGCTTGGCGTCCTGGGCGCCCTTCGTCTTCTGAATATTATGCCATTTGGAATGTCCGGACATTGCAATTCATCCCTTCTGTGTATATTAGCTGAGATATTTTAGCACAGGTTTTTTGATTGCGCAAGAGTTTTTTTACAGAAATCGGATTGCGCCGCGATGCGCCGAGAGAAGGAATTCGATCTCCGGGAAACGATATCGCAGCTTTGCAAGAAGCATATGGACGACGGGATTCTCGGTCTCGAAGTGGCCGGCGTCGATCACATTCAGGCCGCGGGCGGCGGCGTCGAGAAATTCATGGTATTTGACGTCTCCCGTGACAAAGCTGTCACAGCCGGCTGCCAGGGCCAGCTCCACCAGCTCTATGCAGGAGCCGCCGACGACGGCGACCTTTCGGACCGGTCTCCCGGCGTCGACATAGCGCAGGCCTGGGCAGTTCAGCGTCTTTTTGACAAAGGCCGCAAAGGAAGCGAGGCTCTGCTCCTCCACAGTCCCGCAGCGGACCAGCGGGGCTTCGCCCGGCTCCGCCAGCGTTTCGACGCTTTGAAGGCCGAGAAGCGCGGCCAGAACGTCGTTGACGCCCCCGGGCGCGCAGTCGAGATTCGTATGCATGGAGATCACCGCGATCCGGTTCTCCAGGAAGCGCAGCTCAGGCTCCGTCAGCGGATCCAGATCGTTGACGTGCTTGTCACCCCGGAAGATCACGGGGTGGTGCGTCACCACCAGCTCGCAGCCGAGGGCCTTCGCCTCGTCGGCCACGGCGGCGGTGGCGTCGAGGGCCAGGAGACATTTGCGGACCTCCGCGGTCGAGCGGCCCAGCAGCAGGCCCACGTTGTCCCAGGACATTTTGTATTCGGCGGGGGCAAGGGTCCAGATATAGTCGAGAATGGTTTGAACGGTCATGGAATACCCTCCTGTTTTGCAATCTGCAGCGCGCGTACTTCCTCCAACGCTTGCTCGTAATACTTTGCCCGATCCAGGTCGGCCGGGTCTTCGCTTTGGGTGATACCCCGGACGGTGAGCTCCAAGGCCCGGCGCATTCTGCCCAGGTATTCGGGATAGAGCGGGTCGTTCTCCCGGCGCAAAGCCGGGGAGACGTACTGCTCGCCGGGGCTCAGGGCTCTCCCCTGCCCGGGCCGGACAGCCATCACGGAATAGAGGAAGCGTCCGTCCCGGACCAGGCGCTCCCGGTCGATGGACCAGCCCCGATCCCCGATCCAGCGGCGCAGATCATTGGCTGCGGATTGGGGCTGAAGGATCAGGGTATAAGCTCCCCCGTCCAGCCAGGGAGCAGCGTCCAGGATGCTTGCGATCAGATCCCCGCCCATGCCAGCCAGCACCAGCGTGTCAAAGCTGCCGGGCTTCAGTTCATTCAGGCCGTCGGATAATACGAACGAAATCCCATGCGGAAGCGTATGGCGCTCACTGTGCGCCGCTGCTGGATTATACGGCACTTCCGCGATCCCGAAAAACGCCGCGTTGGTCCGGGCTGATTCCAGGGGCTTCTCCCGGAGGTCGGCTGCGATCGCATGGGCGCAGCGTTCGGTTTGGAGCAGATGGATGGCCAGATACCCGTGATCGGTGCCCACATCGGCGACGGTGTCACAGGGCGGTACCAGCCCGGCGCAGCATAGTAAACGTTTTGAGATTGGCAGCTTCATGGGAGCTCCTCATATTTGAATCATGATCCTTGAAAGATGGAAAGGACTGTCGGCTCAGAAGGCCGGACCCTGCGGGAGGGGCTTATCCGGCTGGCTCAAATGCCGGAGCACCCGCGCCTGGAGGGGAATTGCCAGGAAAAAGGTGCAAACATCGCTGACCGGCTGGGCCAGCTCCAGGCCGGTGAGGCCGAAGAGCCGGGGCAGCAGCAGAACCATGGGGATCAGAAAGAGGCCCTGGCGAGCCATGGCCAGCAGGGAGGCGGATACCATCCAGCCCATGGTCTGCTGGGTCATGTTGGAGGGCACCACCCAGCAGTTGACGAAAAAGGCGGCGCACTGGAAGCGCAGGATCACCGCCGCCAGCTCCCGGACCTTGGGCTCGGCGTCCGGGAAGAGTCGTACCACCTGAGGCGCGAAAATCTCCCCCAGGACCACCACCAGCAGACACCAGCAGGCAACGGCCTTTACCAGGAACCAGAAGGCCCTCCGGACCCGGCTGTACTGGCCGGCTCCGTAGTTGAAGCCGCAGACGGGCTGATAACCCTGACCCAGTCCGATCACGGCGTTGTTCATCATCATAACGATCTTGCTGACCATACCGAAGGCCGCGATCAGGACCGCCCGGCCGATGGCCGGGTCCGCTGCTCCCACGTCTCCGGCCACCCGGTTCAGGATGGTCACAGATACCGCGGCGCAGCCCTGGCGCATCAGGGAGGGCAGGCCGCCCTGGACGATAAGCCCCAGGTTTTCCCCACTCACGCGGATTCGGCTGGGATGAATGCGGAGATTGTCTCCCCGGAAGGTGCCGGAGAGCAGTACGCTGAAGCCCACCGTCTGACTGATGGCGGTGGCCAGAGCGGCGCCCTCGGCCCCCATGCCCAGGCCGTGGATAAACAGCGGGTCCAGGCCCACATTCAGCACAGCGCCGCTGACCACGCCGATCATACCGTAGAGAGCGTTGCCCTGGAAACGAAGCTGGTTATTGAGGCAGAAGGAGCCCATCATCATGGGGGCGGCTGCGAAGATCCAGCGCAGATAGTCTGCGGTGGGTCCCACAAATTCCTCGTCGGCCCCCAGAAAGCGGGCGATGGGCTCCGTGAAAAGCTCGCCGATCGTCAGGACGACAGCGCCCAAGAACAGGGCCAGGAACAGGCCCGTGGCGGCCATTTCGGAGGCCCTTCGCACGTCCTGCCGCCCCAAGGCCCGGGAGATGAAGTTGGCGGCGCCTTGGCCCACGAAGAAGCCCTGCGCCTGGATCAGCGCCATGACGGACAGCGAGACAGAGACCGCGGCGATGGCGCAGGTCCCGGCGTAGCCGCCGATGGAGCTGACAAAGAAGGTGTCCGCCAGGTTATAGAGGGCGGTGACCAGCATGGAAGCGATGGTGGGCACCGAGAGCTTTAAAACCAGCTTATGGACCGGAGTTGTGGTCATGCGGATGAATTTTTCCTGCCGCAAATCGGGACGATCGTTGCTCATTTCCTATCCTTTCAAAAAAACAGGGGCGCGTCGGCGTCCCTGTTTTTCGGTTCGATTTACTGCTGGGCTTCGTCAAAGGCGTTGAGGTGCTTCAGGAACTCATCCACGTCCACGCCGTGGACCATGCAGGCCTCCTCCACGGTCTCGCCGCGGGAAGCGGGGCAGCCCAGGCAGTGCATGCCGATGGCCATGAACAGAGGCGCGGTCTCGGGCGCGATATCCAGAACGTCGCCGATGATGGTGTCTTTTTCGATCTTTGCCATAGTGTTTTTTATCTCCTTTGGTTTTGTTTTCTACGTCATTATACCCGGTTTCGTCGGAAAATCAAGTGCTAATATAAATTATTTTGGGACGGGGCTGCGGATTCTTCGTCTCCCTCAGAAGGCGTTGGTCATTTTGCGGCGAAGCCCTCGAAGATGATCATGTCGCCCTGCTCGATCAGCGGATTGGCTTCCGCCTGGGAGGGCACCACCCACCAGAAAATCTGGGGGCCCCAGAGCTTCCGGCAGAGTCCCGGCGCCAAGTCGTCGCGGTCCTCGTACTTGTAGGCCACAAAGTCGGGCTTCGTGAGGAAATTACCCATCATGTTGGAGAGCGCGAAGCGCATGAAAGGGTTGAGAACGCAGTTCTCATCCCGGAAGAAATTCTCGGAGAGCTGGCCGCGGATGATGTCGGGGCGATGCTTTTTCAGCCACATAAGGACCCGGGGATCGAAGGATTCGATCATATAGTCCAGGCTGGGGTAATCCTTCAGCAGCTCCGTGACCTTCTGAACAAGCTCCTCATGATTGCCGTTTTCCGGCTTGAGCTCAATGAGCAGCGGGGTCTTGCCGTCAAAGAGGGGCAGCACGTCCTCCAGGAAGGGGACTTTCTCCCGGGTCCCCTCCAGGGTGAGCTGGCCCAGGACCTGGGCGGTGACGGCGCTGATGTTGGCGTTGGCGCCGGTGGTGCGCTTGAGGCTCTCGTCGTGCATCACCACAAGGCGGCCGTCCCGGCTCATACGGACGTCCAGCTCCGCCCCGTAGCCGTTGTTGGCGGCCAGGCGGAAGGCGCGGATGGAGTTCTCGGGGATCCCGGCGTGGATGGCGTGCAGGCCCCGGTGGGCGTAGTGGTGATCTCCCAGCTTGGCGTAGAAGCCGCTCTTGGGGCGGCGTTTGGTCTTCATGCTGAGCATAAAGAGACCCGCAAATACCAGAAGAATCAGATCAAGTATCAGGAGAATTTTCCAAAGCATTTTTCAGTCCTCCACATCCAGGGCCTCGAGGCCCTTTTTCGCGGTGGGTTTGTTGTCTCCGTGTTTGACGAAGAGCATCGTCACAAAGGCCAGGCCGGCAAAGACCGTCGCGTAGGGGAAGAAGGTCATCATGCCAAACTGATCCATGAAGAAGCCGGAGATCCAGGGGGTTATGGTCTGAGCCGCCATGGAGGCGGTGTAATAGATGCCGGTATATTTGCCCACATTGCTCCCCTTGCTCATTTCCACGACCATGGGGAAGGAATTGACGTTGATGGTGGCCCAGCCCACGCCCGCCAGGATGAACATGGCGTTCATCAGCATGGTGGGGCTGCTCTCCCGCAGGAAGGAGGCCACAAAGAAAGCCGTTGTCAGCATCACGACGCCCGCCAGGATCATCTTTTTCCGGCCCAGCTTGGAGGACAGCAGGCCCACGGGGAGGTAGGCGAGGATGGCCGCAGCCTGGGCGATGATCAGCGTCAGATTGTAGTCCTTGTGCAGAACATTGCTGGCATAGACGGAATATTTGGAGGTGATGGCGTTATAGCCCATGAACCAGAGGACAATGGAGGCCAGCAGGAAAATCAGGGATTTCCGCTCGGCGCCGGTCAGCCTGCGGGAGCCGGAGACGTCCTCCTCCTTGTCCTCGATGCCAAAGCGCAGGGTGTCGGCCTGCATATCCGCGGCAAACCTGGGCTCATTCACCATGCGCGTGAAGATGAACAGGGCCAGCAGCATGATCCCGGCGATGATGCCGAAATACAGGGTGTAGCTCATCAGGGAGTTTTTGACCTGGCTGGTGGCAAAGACTATGCCCAGGCCCAGCACCAGGATGCCGCCGGCGCTGCCCATGAGATTGATGACGGCGTTGGCCTTGGAGCGCAGGGGCTTGATGGTCACGTCGGGCATCAGGGCCACGGCGGGGCTGCGGAAGGTGGACATGGCCACCAGAACGATCAGCAGCAGGATCATGAATACAATCAGCGGCGTGGGGTTGGCCTTGGTGACGCTCCAGGCGCAGGCCTGCCGGGCGGGCACCACATAGTCGGTGTAGTGGGGATTCACAAAGGCCTTGCCGGGGGCGTGCAGCAGGATGGTATTGGCTTCGGACTCCGCGTCTTCGGCCAGGAAGCGGTCCTGCATGGAATAGGCTTCGCCGGGGGCGTTCTCCGTTACGGTCCAGCATCTGAGGGCCTTTCCGGAGAAAACCAGCTGGTTCCACTGCTGCGTGATCTTGGGCTCCCGGAGCGTCTCTCCGATGGTCCCGGTGGCGCCGGGCAGGAAGTAGTCGGCGGGGAGCTTGGAAAAATCAGCCTTGGTCTTGACTTCTTCGTATTTGACGGTCTGGCCGGAGGGGGTGGTCAGCTCCGCTTCGCTGTCAAGCCACAGCTGGGATGGGATTTTCAGGAATTCGTCCTTCGTAAACAGCTCGCCAAGCCGATAGCTCTCGTTGTCAGGGGTCTTCAGCTCCGCGTCCTTCTGGGTCTCATAGATCACGGAGAGGGAGGCGGGATCATCGATTTTCGAGACCTCGGAGATGTTCTTCAGCTGGGCCATATCCGCAAAGGACAGGATCACAAAAAAGATCGCCGCGATGATGGTGCCAACGAGGATGAAGGGCGTCCGTTTGCCGCGTTTGGAATTGCAGCGGTCGGAGATTGCCCCGAACAGCGGCAGCATAAACAGAGCCAGCACGTTGTCCAGCGTCATGACGCCGCCGGAGAGGGTCTGCGACATACCGAATTTATTGGTCAGGATCAGGGGAATGGTATTGTCGTAGGCCTGCCAAAAGGCGCAAATCAGAAAAAACGCAAATCCCACAAATACTGTTCGTTTGTAATTCAGCTTCATAGGGTCCTCCCCTTCCCATATTTCTCTGATTTTACTATAACACACAATTCCAGAAAATGCACCAACTTTTTTTAGAATTTGACTTTTTTCATTTCATGTAATAGAATATGAGGCAACAGGCAGCGGACAACAGACACGCTTGTCCGCTTTCGATCGCAAAGGAGGCGGGACGATGGAAAACCCGGAGCGTTTGGAATTGCTGGCCTCCGTCCTGCCCGGCTGGTTCGCGGCAAACGCCAGGGAGCTGCCCTGGCGGCGGGATCGGGATCCCTGGCACGTTTGGCTCTCGGAGATCATGCTCCAACAGACCCGGGTGGAGGCCGTGAAGGGCTATTACACCCGCTTCCTGGCGGCGGTGCCCGATATTCCCGCCCTGGCCGCCGCGGACCCGGAGCTCCTGCACAAGCTCTGGGAGGGTCTTGGCTATTACAGCCGGGTGCGGAATCTGCAAAAAGCTGCTCAGACGATCATGGACCGGCACAGCGGCGTTTTTCCCAGGGAGCTGTCGGCCATACGCGCTCTCCCCGGGATCGGCGACTACACCGCCGGGGCCATCGGCTCCATCTGCTTTGATCTTCCCAGCCCTGCGGTGGACGGCAACGTGCTGCGGGTCCTGTCCAGGCTGAATGCTGACAGCCGCTGTGTGGACGAGCCCGCCGTCAAGCGGGAGCTGCGGGAGCGGCTGGCCGCCGTCTATCCCCCGGAGGGTGCCGGCGTCCTGACCCAGGCCCTGATGGAGCTGGGCGCCACCGTCTGCGTCCCCAACGGCGAACCGAAATGCGAACGCTGTCCTGCCGCGGCCTTCTGTTTGGCCCACAGGAACGGAAATTGGCAGGATTACCCCGTACGCGGGCAAAAACGTCCGCGCCGGACGGAAGCGCTGACGGTTTTCGTCTTTGACTGCGACGGCTGCTATGCTCTGCGGAAGCGGAAGGCCTCCGGCCTGCTGGCGGGTCTTTGGGAGTTTCCCAATGTCCCCGGACATCTGGATGCCCAGGAGGCCCTGGACCTGGCGGCGAGCTGGGGCCTGCATCCGCGGGGCCTGGACAAGCAGGCGGAACGGACCCACCTTTTCACCCACGTCCAATGGAACCTGCGCTGCTTCTATATCCCCTGCGCCGCCCGGGCCGAGGGCTTCACCTGGGCCGCCCGGGAGGAGCTGGACGGGATCTATGCCCTGCCCACGGCCTTCCGCATGTTCCGCCCGTAGTAGCCGCTGACCCAGCGGTCATCCCGTAAACAAACGAAATCATTATGGCCGCTGAATTCAGCGGCCACCACGAATCAGGAGGAAAACAAAATGACAGGAAAATACAGCGACGACCAGATCATCACCCTCGAATTCGACGACGGCGTGAGCTTTGACTGCGGCATCATGGGCATCTTCGACGTGGAGGGCAAGGACTACATCGCCCTGGAGGCCCTGGACGGCACCGAGGACGTGTATCTCTACGGCTACAAGCCCACCGAGGACGACTTCGAGCTGCTGGACATCGACGAGGAGACCTTTGAGAAGGTGGCCGCCGAGTTTGAGAGCCTCATGGACGAGCCTCTGTAAGCAGGAATAAAAGATCGGTACATTTCAAATTGGGATTTGGAATGTACCGATCTTTTATTTTGTTTCCGTTTCTTCCAGAAGCCGGTCCAGGCAAGCGGCGGCCTCCCCCACCAGCCGCAGGCAGGGACGGGCGGCGTAAAATTCCGGGGTGCGGGGCTCCGGCTCGCCGCCGGGTGTCGTCTTCACGTCCTTCAGCAGCTCCCGGCAGATATATGTGCCGTTCTTTTCTCGGAATGCCTCCGCCAGCTCCCGGACCCGGGCGTAGTGGGCGGATTTCTGAGCCGGGTCCATCATGTCGGAATAACCCCGGAGATACCCCAGCGCCAGCTCCGCCCCGGAGAGGGCTCCGCAGAGCTCCCGCAGACGTCCCAGGCCGCCCCCGAAGGAGGAGGACAGCCGGGCGGCGGTCTCCAGGTCCAGGCCGGTCTCGTCGCAGAAGGCGCAGAAGACCGCCTGGGAACAATTATATCCTTGGTAGAACAGTTCTTGAGCGCGTTTGGCGTGGTCCATTTGAATCATCCTTTCGGGCGGGGGGCGGGCCGATGTAGGCATACTTCGTGACTCTTCGAGTTCGGCCCCTTCGGGCGCGGAGCTCCTTTTCAGACTGAAAGAGGCCTCCGGTGGCCGGAGGCCTCTTTGGTTCCAAAGATTATTTGCAGGTCGCCTGCTGGACGGCCACGGCAACGGCCACGGTCATGCCGACCATGGGGTTGTTGCCCGCGCCCAGGAAGCCCATCATCTCCACGTGGGCGGGGACGGAGGAGGAGCCGGCGAACTGGGCGTCGGAGTGCATACGGCCCATGGTGTCGGTCATGCCGTAGGAGGCGGGGCCGGCGGCCATGTTGTCGGGATGCAGGGTGCGGCCGGTGCCGCCGCCGGAGGCCACGGAGAAGTACTTCTTGCCGGCCTCCCAGCGTTCCTTCTTATAGGTGCCGGCCACGGGGTGCTGGAAGCGGGTGGGGTTGGTGGAGTTGCCGGTGATGGAGACATCGGCGTTCTCATGCCACATGATGGCCACGCCCTCGCGGACGTCGTCGGCGCCGTAGCAGTTGACCTTGGCCCGGGGACCGTCGGAGTAGGCGGTCTTTTTCACGATGGTCAGGGCATGATCCTCCTTGACGTCAGCGGCCAGGTAGTCGTACTTGGTCTGTACGTAGGTGAAGCCGTTGATGCGGCTGATGATCATGGCGGCGTCCTTACCCAGGCCGTTCAGGATGACGCGCAGGGGCTTGGTGCGGACCTTATTGGCGTTGAGGGCGATCTTGATGGCGCCCTCGGCGGCGGCGAAGGACTCGTGGCCCGCCAGGAAGGCGAAGCACTCGGTCTGCTCATCCAGCAGCATGGCGCCCAGGTTGCCGTGGCCGATGCCGACCTGGCGCTGATCCGCTACGGAACCGGGAATGCAGAAGGCCTGCAGGCCCACGCCGATCCATTTGGCGGCTTCCGCGGCGTTCTTTGCGTTCTCCTTCATGGCAATCGCGGCGCCCAGTTCATAAGCCCATCTCACATTCTCGAAGCAGATCGGCTGCGTGCTCTCCACGATGCTGTAGGCATCCACGCCCCTGGCGTTGGTAAATGCCTTTACTTCCTCAAAATTCTTAAATCCATACTTGTCCAGAACGGGCTGCAGCTGCGGCATACGTCCTTCGTAGTTTTCAAACAAAGCCCTTTGTCGCACCTCCTCTTATTCTTTGCGCGGGTCGATCCACTTGACCGCGCCGTCCTCTGCTTTGAAACGACCATAGGTACCGAGATTCTTCTCATAGGCCTCGTTGGGAGACATCCCGGCCTTGATGGCATCCATCATCTTGCCCAGACTCAGGAACTGATAGCCGCAGACCTGATCGTCCGCATCCAGGGCCATCTTCACCACATAGCCTTCGG
>JAFYAB010000141.1 GCA_017540945.1 Oscillospiraceae bacterium
CAATGGAAACCGGCCCATGACAAGATCGCACACCTACATTTGAACTTGCGTTATCCCCGTTTCCCGGACAGCCAGCTCAGAAACGGCTGACTCACGGCACACGGAACTTGCCGCTTAATGCTGCTCGGTTCCCCGTCTGACATGGTTCACGGGGTTCCGTTGCGTGAGACCGATCCCTCAACACTACTTATCCGGACAGCAGCACAACGCAAGCCCGGGTGTAGGAATTCACTCCTGCTGTAGCGGATTGCAGGTGACAGGGCACCGCTATCTCCCCGGCTAGTGCGACCTTGTCACAGGCCGGTATGCTTGTGACAAGTCTATATTATATTGTACACGAAATCTGCGGGTTTTTCAAGTATTATTCCAGTTTGCTCTCGATAAAGTCCGCCAGCTCGCCGAGCGTAGCGACCTTCTCCTCCAGCTCCAGGTCCACGCCCAGCTCGGACTCCAGGTCCATCAGCATCTCAACGGTGTCGAGAGAATCCAGGTGCAGGCTCTCAAAGGTGGTATCCCGGTCCATCTCCTCGGCGGGGATGTCCAGCTCCTTGGACAGATAAGAAATCAGTTTTTCCAGCATATCATAAACCTCCCTTGACAAGAATCGTTCGTGCGGCCCGACGGGAGTCGCTTTTACTATCATGTATCATACAGTTTTTTTCTCGCTTGTCAAGAAAAATTTTTGTGAACGAATCTACTTGTCTCTGTATCGTAAAGGATGTCCGTTCTCTATACTGTACCTGACAAAGCGTCACGAAGTATGACAGCTCCAGCGGGCGGGGAATGGCCGGAGGATTGCCGGCGCTGCATTAGCTGAGGAAATCCTTCAAAAGCTTGGACCGGGAGGGGTGCCGCAGCTTCCGCAGGGCCTTGGCCTCGATCTGACGGACCCGCTCCCGGGTGACGTCAAATTCCTTGCCCACCTCTTCCAGGGTATGGGCGCGGCCGTCCTCCAGGCCGAAGCGGAGGCGGAGGACCTTGCACTCTCTGGGGCTCAGGGTCTGCATGACCTCGGACAGCTGCTGCCGCAGCATGTTGTAGGAGGCGGATTCTGCGGGCTCCGCCACATCGCTGTCGGGAATAAAGTCGCCCAAATGGCTGTCGTCCTCCTCGCCCACCGGGGTCTCCAGAGAGACGGGATCCTGGGCGATCTTCATAACCTCGGCAATCTTCTCCTCCGGGATTCCAAGCGCGTCGCTGATCTCATTCAGGGTCGGCTCGCGGCCCAGCTCCTGCACCAGGGAGCGAGAGGTCCGGGAAACCCGGTTGATGGTCTCCACCATGTGAACCGGGATCCGGATGGTCCTGGCCTGGTCCGCCACAGCCCGGGTGATGGATTGACGGATCCACCAGGTGGCATAGGTGGAGAATTTATAGCCCTTGGTATAATCGAATTTCTCTACCGCTTTCAGAAGGCCCATATTCCCCTCCTGAATCAGATCCAAAAGCTGCATACCGCGGCCAAGATAGTGCTTTGCGACAGAAACAACCAGTCGAAGGTTGGCTTCGATCATCCGTTTTTTCGCATCCTCGTCGCCCTGAGAGATCCGCTTGGCAAGCTCGATCTCTTCCTCTGCAGAGAGCAGAGGAATCTTGCCGATCTCCTTCAGATACATCCGAACAGGATCTGTGGTCGCGCTGTCCTCCGCTGTTTCCTCCAGTTTGTTCAGATCCTCCTGGATCTGATTGTCGATGGACAACAGCTCCGAATCGGAGGGAAGCAGATCCTCTGCGGCATCCAGAATCTCCGCTACGTCGGACACATCGATCTCGATCCCGGCCTTTTCCAGGGCATCGTAGATCTGTTCGGTCTGTTTTTCATCCGCGTCGATGGCGTCCAGCGTTTGCAGGAGCTGTTTGGAGGTGATCTTTCCCTCCTTCTTTCCGGTCTCTATGAGGCTTCTCAGTTTTTGCTGGAGCAGTTCAGTCTGTGCCACGTTATGTCCCTCCGTATCCTTTGTTTTTTTTCAGTGAACTGGCGAGGGCCAGCAGGCTCTCGTCGGTGTTGTTCTCTTGCAATTTGCCGTGTTCCTCCAGGATCACGGCCACACAGTCGGTAAAGCCGCGTTCGTCGTTCACCCGGTCAAAGCGCTGGGAAATCGCGCTCAGGCGATTGTTTTCCTCCGGCGTAAAATCCTGGAGCGCTGAGAGGCTGACCCGCAGACCGTCCCGGTGCAGTCGTACCATGCAGTCAAAGGCCCGTCCAAGAAACGGCACGGAGAACACGTCCCCGGTCAGCTCGCCGGATTGATCCAGCAGCCCCGGTTCCAAAAGAGCCAGACCGATCACAGATTCCTCGGCGGCCGCGGAACGGGGATTTCCGTAGGCGCTGCGCAGCGTCCGATCCGTCGGCAGATTCGAGGAAACGGGAGAGAGGTCCTCCCGTTCTTTTTTTCTCTTTTCCCGCCAGATCCGCTTTTTGAATGCCTTTCCGACCTCCAGAAGCATGGCTTCCTTGGAGATGCCGGCGGCTTTGGCGGCCCGGTCGGCGTAAATCTCCCGCTCCACGGAGCTCTGGAAGGTGGAGATCAGCTCAGCCGCCTTTGCGGAGAATTCCACGCGCTGTTCGTCCTTTGTCAGATCATACTGGTTCTCCAGAGACAGCAGCCGATAATCCGCCTGGTTTTCGGAGCCCTGGATCAGAACCTCAAAGGGATCGGCGCCGAACTTATGCAGGAACTCATCGGCGTCCTTTGCGTCGTGAAGCTTCAGGATTTTCACCTTAACGCCTGCCCGGCCGAACATCTGAATCGCCCGTTGAGTGGCGTTCTGCCCTGCTGCGTCGTTGTCGTAGGTCATAATCACCTGATCGGTGTACTTGCTGATGATGTTGACCTGGTCCTCTGTCAGCGCCGTGCCCTGGGAGGCTACTGCGCAGTCGAAGCCGTATTGATGGCAGGCAATGGCGTCCATGGGCCCCTCGCACAGAATGATATAAGGACGCTTGGACTTCTTGGCCAGGTTCATGGCGTAAAGAAATTTACGTTTGGAGAAGATCAGAGTCTCGGTGGGGTTGATATATTTCGCCTTCGCGTCCTTGTCCAGGGCACGGCCCGCGAAGCCGATCACGTTGCCCCGCAGGTCGATCTGCGGAAACATGATCCGATTTCGGAAGCGGTCATAGACGTTTTGGGTGTTCTTTTGGGAGACGGCTGCCAGGTTTGCGGCGATCAGTTCTTCCCGGCTGTAGCCCTTTCGCTCCATAGCGGGGATCAACGCGTGATAATCGTCCGGCGCAAAGCCCATTCCGAATTTTACGATCGTCGGCCAGTCCAGACCGCGATGCTTCAAATAAGTGCGCGCGTTCTTGCCGGCGTCCGATTTCAACAGCTCATGGTAATACTTTGCCGCATCCCTGCAGAGCTTCCAAAGGCGCTCCTGTTCCTTGTACTGGCTTTCGTAGCGTTCGTCCTCCGGCACCTCCAGATTGGCCCGTTTTGCCAGAAATCGTACCGCGTCCGGGTAAGACAGGCCCTCGATCTCCATGATAAAGTTGATGACGCCGCCGCCCTTGTGACAGCCGAAGCAGTAGTACATCTGTTTGTTGGGGGCCACGGAGAAGGAGGCGGTTTTCTCCCCATGGAAGGGGCAGAGGCCGAAGTAGTTCGTGCCGCTGCGCTTGAGCTGGACATACTGGCCCACCACCTCGTCAATGGGATTGCGGGCAATCAGCTCGTCGATGAATGCTGCGGGGAATGCCACGGGAAGGTCACCTCCTTTGAAGGGATTAAGGATTAAGGATCAGGGATCAGGGTGGGTGAAGGGATAAGATGAAAGTGACAAGTGATAATGAACGCCGTTGGGGCGGCCATTGGCCGCCAGCCCGAGGCAGATCCCTTTGATCCCGGCGCAGGGACAAGCATTGCTTGTCCGCAGTTGCTCGACAGGCATCGAAAGGAACAAAGGAAGAAGTAAAAGAGAATCAGTTTTTCTTTCTTCTTTTCATTAGTCTTTTTCTATACGGCCAGACGGCAAAAAGCGCGAGGCCGAGAATTTGGAATAGTCCGACGATCCAAAACCAGGAAAAGAGGTTTGTCAACCATACAAGCGCTCCGAGGAGCATGAGAACAAAGCACACAATTCTGAGATTGCCGGTATTATCCTGGATCGGGTCGTTCAGGGAAATAAAAGCAATCCCAAAAAACAGACCGGAGGGGATCAGAAACGGCAGCTTCTTTTCGTAAAGCAGGCCGCCGATCAGCAGGTCCGCGCTGATACAAAGGCAAATCAGCATCAAAAGCCGCTGGCGATGTTTCAGGTCTGTTCCGTTGTACTTGGGCGGCGTCCACCGGGATTTTGACATGTACGGGCCTCCGACTTATAGCTTGTGTTTCATATGGCAATTTGAAACACACCGAAATTTCTAACTTTCAATTCGCAACTGCGCTCATCGAGGGACCACCTCATCCGCCCCAGTGTGCGCACTGGGGCACCTTCCCCTCAAGGGGAAGGCTTTACGGGGGGGAGCGGACAAGCAATGCTTGTCCCTACAGTTCGGATCGGAAGCGGGTGCCTCGGGCGGGCGGCCAATGGCCGCCCCTACGGCCTTATCGCACGGCCCAGCCGCTGGGGACGAAGATCTCCTCAAATTTATAGACGGCGTATTTGTCCGTCATGCCCGCCACGTAGTCGCAGACGACCCGGGGCAGACCCTCCATGTCGAGCTGGGGCTGGAAATCCTCCGGGAGCTTTTCGGGGTGATCTATGTAATATCTGTAAAGCTCCTGGATGATACGGCGGGCTTTGGACTCCTCGCCCTTGGCCACGGGGTTGCGGTAGACCCGCTCAAACATGAAGCTGCGCAGCTCCAGCATGGCGCTCTCCACGGCAGGGGTCATGGCGATGACCGGGCGTCCCAGGGAGCTCTTGACCACGTCGGAGACCAGGGTGTTGATCCGCCGGGAGTGGGTCTGGCCCAGGACGGCGGAGATCTGCTTCGGAATATCCTCGTTTTTCAGAATGCCTGCGCGAATGGCGTCGTCGATGTCGTGGTTGATGTAGGCGATCCGGTCCGATATACGGACGACGCGCCCTTCTAACGTCTCGGGAAGCTCGTCGCCGCTGTGGCAGAGGATACCGCGGCGGACTTCATATGTCAGGTTCAGTCCCTGTCCGTTTTTTTCCAGTTTGTCCACCACACGCAAGGACTGTTCGTTGTGATGGAAGGGCACGCCCATGATCTCTGTCAGCGCTGCCTCCCCGGCGTGGCCGAAGGGGGTGTGCCCCAGGTCGTGGCCCATAGCGGCAGCCTCGGTCAGATCCTCGTTGAGCCGCAGGGCCCGGGCGATGGTGCGGGCGATCCGGGCAACCTCCAGGGTGTGGGTCATACGGGTGCGGTAGTGGTCGCCCTCGGGCTGAAGGAAGACCTGGGTCTTGTGCATCAGCCGCCGGAAGGAGCGGCTGTGAAGGATGCGGTCCGCGTCTCTCTGATAGCAGCTCCGGTCGTCTCGTTCCGGCTCCGCTCTCCCCCGTCCCCGGCTCTCGGCTGCCAAGGCCGCCCAGGGCGCCAGGGTCTCTTGTTCTCGCGTTTCGATCATTTCACGAACGGTCATAATTCTCACCCAATTATATTGTTCGCAGCAAAACGGAAATATCCTCTTTTTCTGCAAGTTTTTTTCGGACAGATTCGGATTTGGCGATTTCATCCGTAGGGGCCGATGCCCACATCGGCCCTTGCCCCGGTCGGCAGAGAGGGCCGATGCCCACATCGGCCCTTGCCCCGGTCGGCAGAGAGGGCCGATGTGGGCATCGGCCCCTACGGCTCTACAAACCCCGAATGTCATTCCTCGATGGAGACCGCGCGGAACTCCTCGCCAGTCTCAATGGGGGTGATGGCGCCGCGGGTCAGGTCTGTGACCCGGGCGGAGAAATCCGCGGTACGGTCCGCAGGCAACAGAATGTGGAGGCAGATATCGGCGCTGTATTCCGTGTCTTCCACCACGCCACCGAAGCGTTCCGTCTCCTGCCGCAGGCGCTCAAAATAGCTGTAGGGCAGGATCAGGTCCAGTTTTTTCCAGAGCTGTTTCAGGGAGATCCCGGCCTCATTGAGGGCATCCCGGGCGGCTTTGCCGTAGGCCCGGACCAGGCCGCCGGTGCCCAGGAGGGTGCCGCCGAAATACCTGGTCACCACA
>JAFYAB010000142.1 GCA_017540945.1 Oscillospiraceae bacterium
CCTACTACTACAAGGCTGTGCTGTGGGCCTATGAGAACGGCATCACCAAGGGCGTCAGCGATACCGAGTTCGGCAGAAAGAAGTCCGTGTCCCGCAGAGACATGATGGTGTTCCTGTACACGCAGCAGGGCAAGCCCACCTTCACGCTGTCTGAGAGCCCCTACACCGATGTGACCGATCCGAAGGCCTACTACTACAAGGCTGTGCTGTGGGCCTACGAGAAGGGCATCGACAAGGGCGCCGACGGTATGTTCAACGGCAAGTCCGACTGCCTGCGCGAGACGGTGGTCCTGTGGATGTACCGCACCCTGCAGGGCAAGGCGCTGGCTGAATAAGCCGACCGCTCTTTCGAGCACACCCGTTCCCGCGGCATAAGCGGCCGTCGGCCGCCTGCCGCGACGGACCCAACGCAAACCAAAGCCCGGAGCGGGCAACCGCTCCGGGCAACCGGAAAAACAAAAGGCCCTGGCCGCGCAAGCGGCCAGGGTTTTTTGTTGGGTAAGTCGAGAAATCGGGATTTGTCGGACTCTCCGCAAAGCCTTCCCCCTCGGGGGAAGGTGGCATCCGGCGTCTCACGGAAGCCGGATGACGGATGAGGGGCGCTGCATGTTCAATGCTCGTTGATGGGGGGCGCTCTGTCGTCGATACCTCCGCTCATCCGGCGCTTCGCGCCACCTTCCCCCCGAGGGGAAGGCATCCCGCCAAATCCGATGTTGCGTTTCGCTTACAGTCCGTAGATTTTGCTGAACTTTTCCTCCAGGTAGTCGGTGAAGTATCTCGGATCGAAGGGTGCGCCGACGGCCCTTTCCAGCAGCTCCATGGGGTCATAGAGCTTGCCGTACTTCCAGATATGCTCCTCCAGCCAGCCGGTGACGGGCCGCAGGTCGCCGGAGCGGATGGCCGCCTCCACGTCCACGGTCTGCTTCATCTTCGCCAGCATCTGGGCGCCGTAGGCGGAGCCCAGGGCGTAGGAGGGGAAGTAGCCCACGTTGCCGCCGGACCAGTGGCTGTCCTGGAGCACGCCCCGCTTGTCGTCGGGCACCTCGATGCCCAGGTATTCCTTGTATTTGGCGTTCCAGATCCCGGGCAGCTCCTCCACGGCGATGGAGCCGTCGAAGAGGCCCTTTTCGATCTCGTAGCGGACCAGCACGTGCAGGGCGTAGGTCAGCTCGTCGGCCTCCGTGCGGATCAGGCTGGGCTCGACCTTGTTGACGGCCAGGTACATCTGCTCGGCGGTGACGCCCGCCAGCTGCTCCGGGAAGAGCTCCCGCATCCTGGGGAAGATCAGCTCGATAAAGGGCTTGCTGCGGCCGATGTAGTTCTCCAAGAAACGGGACTGACTCTCGTGCATGGACATGGACACGCCGCCCCGCAGCAGGGTCCCCTCCAGCTCGTCGGCGGAATGGAGCTCATAAAGGGCGTGGCCGCCCTCGTGGATCACCGAGTACATGGAATAGACGGGGGTTTGCTCGTGGTAGTGGGTGGTGATGCGCACGTCCTTCTTGTTGAACATGGTGGTGAAGGGATGCTCGGTCTCGCCGATGGAGCAGCGCTTGCGGTCGATGGTGATCACGTCCATCAGGTAGTCGGAGAACTGCTTTTGGGCCTCGATGGGATAGCGCTTGCCCCAGATGAAGCTGTCGTCCACCTGCGGCTTTGCCATGACCTTTTTCAGCAGGGGCACGATCCGTTCCTTGAGGGCGTTGAAAAAGGCGTCGGTCTTCTCCATGGTGAGGCCCCGCTCGTAGCGGCTGAGCTGGGTGTCGTAGGGGGCCTGGTCCGGCTTATAGTATTTGGCGAAGCGGACGTTGGTGGCGAAGATGTCCCGGATGATGGGGGCGAAGGAGGCGAAGTCGCTGTCCTGCTTGGCCTTGTGCCACACGGCGTCGGCCTTGTTCAGCAGGGTGACGTAGCCCACGTACTCCTCCTGGGGAATAGAGGCGGTGTATTCGTTCTCCCGCAGGAAGAGCTGGATCTCCCGACGGTCCCGGGGGCTGAGCTCGTCTGCGTGCGCGTTCAGAAAACCAACGGCCTCCAGCAGGGCGGGGGCGGTCTCGATCTCGTAGGCGCAGCCGGAGAGATAGGCCAGGGTCTTGCCGCGGCCCTCGGCGGATTCCACCGGCGCCGCCGTGGCGCCGTCATAGTGCATCACGCCCATGGCGTGGTGCAGGGCCTTCATCTGGGCGATCTTTTCACGGTAGGTGTTCAGGGCTTCTTGGGTGGTCATGGCAGTATTCTCCCTCCGTTAGATTTCAGATAGTTTTGTGAATGTAGGGGCCGATGCCCACATCGGCCCTCCGTATCATTCTGGGAAAAGGGCCGATGTGGGCATCGGCCCCTACGGCTATTCACCGGTTACAGTCTGCAATAGGCGGCGGCGGTCTTCGCGGCCAGGGCGGCGTTGTTGTAGACGAGCTGGATGTTGGAGGCGAGGCTGTCGCCGCCGGTAAGCTCCTTGACCTTGGCCAGCAGGTAGGGGGTCGTGGCCTTGCCCTTGATCCCATCCCGGACGGAGTCGGCGATGGCCTCGTCGATGGCCTTGTTGATGACGTCAAAGTCCATGGCGTACTGCTCGGGGATGGGATTCGTCACCAGGACGCCGCCCTTGAGCCCCAGATCCCGCTGGACCTTGAAGATCTTCGCCAGCTCCTCCGGGCTGTCCACCCGGTAGTCCACCTCGAAGCCGCTGCGGCGGGTGTAGAAGGCGGGCAGCTCCTTGGTGCCGTAGCCCAGCACGGGTACGCCGTGGGTCTCCAGATATTCCAGGGTCAGCCCTAAGTCCAGAATGGACTTGGCCCCGGCGCAGACCACCATCACGGGGGTGTTGGCCAGCTCCTCCAGGTCGGCAGAGATGTCCATGGTGGTCTCGGCGCCTCGGTGCACGCCGCCGATGCCGCCGGTGGCGAAGATTTGGATGCCCGCCATGTGGGCGATCATCATGGTGGTGGTGACGGTGGTGGCCCCGTCCATGCCCTTGGCCACGATCACGGGCAGATCCCGGCGGCTGGCCTTGGTGACGGCAGCCCCGGCTTTGCCCAGGTATTCGATCTGCTCCGGGGACAGGCCGGCCTTCAGGCGGCCCCCCAGGATGGCGATGGTGGCGGGCACGGCGCCGTTCTCCCGGATCACCCTTTCCACATTGAGGGCGGTTTCCACGTTCTGGGGATAGGGCATGCCGTGGGAGATGATGGTGGATTCCAGGGCCACTACGGGCTTCCCTGCGGCTACAGCCGCGGCCACCTCGGGATGAATGTCTAAATAGGCGTTCAGATTCATGGATCGATTCTCCTTTTCGAGTGAATAGATAAGAGTGAATCGTGAATAGTTGAGATGTCGCTTCAATTTTAATTCATTTTTCAAATCGGAGATTTGAAAAATACCGATTATTCACTATTCGCTATTCATTATTTTATGTACTACGGTGTCATAACAGAGCTCCGGGTTGACGGTTTCAGCGCTCTCGACGGCCAGGGAGCTGCAGGCCAGGGCGAAGCGGGCGGAGGTCTCCAGGGAGAGGCCGTCCAAAAAGGCCCGGACGAAGCCCGCCATCATGGCGTCGCCGCCGCCGCTGGCGTTCACCAGCCGGGTCTCGGGACAGGGCATCAGGCAGCGCGCCGTGTCCCAGGCGCAGTAGACGCCCTTGCTGCCCAGGGAGATGCAGACCCGCTGCAAGCCCGAGCGCAGCAGCTTGGAGGCCGCCAGCTCCAGACTGAGCCGGTCCGTGATGGCGATGCCGGAGAGCAGCTCCGCCTCGATGCGGTTGGGCTTGAGGGTGTGGAGCCTGCCCAGCACGGGCCGAAGCTTCTCCGCCTTGCTGACGGAGACCGGGTCCGCGAAGAGAGGGGCCGTGACCTGCCCGGCCAAAAACCCAATGGCCTCCCGGGTCAGGTTGGCGTCCAGCACCACCGCCGCCGCGCCGTTCAGCAGCGCCAGCTGTGTTGACAGGTAATCAGGTGTGATTTCGGCGGCCAAGGCGTTGTCGCAGAGGGCCAGCGCCATGTCCCCCTCGGGGCCCTCGATGGCCAGATAGCAGGAGGTGGTCCCTGTGGGGACGGGGCGGGCGTGGGAAAGATCAATGCCCGCGGCCTCACAGGCGCCGCGGATCGTCTCCTCCCAGGCGTCCCCCGCCAGGGCCGTCAGCAGGCAGACCCGCGCTCCCAGCAGGGCCAGGTTGTGGGCCACGTTCCGGCCCACGCCGCCCACGGAGCGGCGCACCTGCCCGGGGTTGGAATCCCGCGGGATCAGGGGCCCAAAGGCCTTGCCGCAGATATCGATGTTGATTCCGCCGACCACGGCGACATAAGGCTTCATCCGGAACACCTCCATTTGCTATTATATCATATCGGAATACAAAAGGCAACGACGGAAAAATACTTGCATATCCTATTTATTTGTGTTATTATATACAATCAGGAACACTATGGGGGTGTGGGCATGGAGACGCTGCTTGGCAACGAACGGCTCAAGTCCGGCTTGGCTGCGGCCTTCGCCGCGGACAAGCTCTCCCATTGCTATCTGATCGCCGGACCCGCCGGCAGCGGCAAGCGCAGCCTGGCCCGCATCCTGGCCGCCGCCATGGAGTGTACCGCCGGGGCCAAGCGGCCCTGCGGGACCTGTCTCCAGTGCCGCAAGGTCCTGGACGGCGTCCACCCGGACGTCATCACCGTGGACGATCCCGCCAAAAAGACCGTCACCGTGGACCAGATCCGCAAGGCCCGGGCCGATGTCTGGATCAAGCCCAACGAGGGCCGCCGGAAGGTCTACCTCTTTCCCCGGGCGGCGGACATGAACCCTGCGGCGCAGAACGCTCTGCTGAAGGTCATCGAGGAGCCTCCCCCGTACGCGGCTTTCCTGCTGCTGACGGAGGCGGCGGAGCGGCTGCTGCCCACGATCCGCTCCCGGGCCGTTCTCCTGCGCCTGTCGCCCCTGCGGGAGGCCGAGGGCGTGGCGGCCCTGGCCCGGCGGCACCCCGAGCAGGAGCGGGCCGCGCTGACCGCGGCCTGGCAGCGCTCCGAGGGGTATTTGGGCCAGGCGGAAGCCCTGCTGGCCGCCGGAGAGGGCCTTTCCCCGGAGACCCGGGCCTTTGCCGACAGCTTCGCCCGCCGGGATCGGCTGGGACTCACGGAGCTGCTGGTCCCTCTGGAGCGGAAGAAGCGGGACGAGCTGATCTCCCTGCTGAACCAGTGGGCGGAGCTTCTGAGCCGGGCCCTGGCGGTCCGGGCCGGCCAGCCGGGACGCTGGGAGGCGGCCGAGCGCATCGGCCGCAGCCGCACCTCCGCCGAAAGCCTGCGGGCCCTGCAAAGCCTGCGGAGGGCCGTGGAGCTGCTCCAGGGCAACGTCAGCCCCGGCGCCGTCTGCGGCGCGCTCCAGGTCTGGCTGGCGGAATAAGCCCGGCCCGCCTCGCCGGCAATCCCCCGGCCATCCCGCAACGAAACAGGAAATTGTATGAAGTAATAAGGAACAACTATGGAACACGAACATGAAGAGATTCGGGAGCAGGAAGCTCCCGTCAGCGTAAACGAGCCCCGTCCGGCCCTCACCGCCGTCTCCGCCAAGAAGCAGGCGCCGAAGCTGAGCGCGCCTGTCGCGGAGCCCTCCGCGGCCCTGCCCGCCCCGCCGGAGGCGGACCCCAACGAGCGGGTCCCGGTCTGCGACGTGCAGTTCCGGCCCGGCAGCAAGATCTATTTCTTCGACCCCGGCAAGCTGGAGCTGAAAAACGGCGACCATGTGATCCTGGACACCTCCCGGGGCGCGGAGTACGGCTACTGCGTCATCGGCAACCACCGCGTCGCCCGCCGGGAGCTGGTGCAGCCCCTGCGCCGGGTCCTGCGGGTGGCCACCCCCATCGACGAACGGATCAAGGAGGAGAACGAGAAGCGGGAGAAGGAGGCCTACGCCTTCTGCCAGCGGAAGATCGAGGACCTGGGCCTGGATATGCAGCTGGTCTCCACCGAATGCGCCTTTGACGGCAGCAAGCTGCTGTTCTTCTTCACCGCCGACGCCCGGGTGGACTTCCGGGAGCTGGTGAAGATCCTGGCCTCCAACTTCCACACCCGCATCGAGCTGCGGCAGATCGGCGTCCGGGACAAGGCCAAGATGCTGGGCGGCCTGGGCATCTGCGGCAGACCCTTCTGCTGCGCCAGCTTCCTGGACGACTTCCAGCCCGTCTCCATCAAGATGGCCAAGACCCAGAACCTGAGCCTGAATCCTACCAAGATTTCCGGCACCTGCGGCCGCCTGATGTGCTGTCTGAAATACGAGCAGGAGGCCTATGAGGACCTGATCCGGACCAGCCCCAAGGCGGAGTCCTTCGTGGATACCCCCGACGGCCGGGGCACGGTCACCGGCGTCAATCTGATGAAGCAGAGCGTCAACGTCCGCATGGAAAAGGACGAGGACGAGATCCACTGCTACCGCAACGACGAGATCTTTATCTTGCGCAGCGGCAAGCCCAAGAAGAACGACCCGCCCATCCCGGAAAACCTGGCTCCGATCTCCGGAAACCGGGATAACGAGCGCTTTTTGGAGCGGCGGCCCTTCCTGGACCACCGCCTGACGGTGGACCCCGAGGAGGCAGCGGAGGAGCCGCAGGACCCCGAGGAGGCGCAGCCGGAGCAGCCGGTCCGGGAGCCGGAGCAGAAGAACACCCGCCGCCAGCGCTGGGACCGGAAACCCGAGCAGCCGGAGCCGGACAAGCAGGAGAAAGCGGAGAAATCCGAGAAGCCCGCCCAGGAGAAGCAGGCCGAAGGCAGCCGCCGGGGGAAGAACCGCCGGGGCGATAAGCCCGCCGACCAGGGCGAAAAAGCGGCCAAGGCCGAAAAGCCGGAGCGCGTCGAAAAGGCGGAGACCGCGGAAAAACAGCCCTCCCGCCAGCAGCGCCGCCGTCAGCAGCAGGGCAAGCACGAGCCCAAGCTTCCCCTGCCGGAGCAGCCCAAGCGCCCCGTCCCGGAGAAGCGCCCCGAGGACCAGCCCGCCCCCAAGCCCGAGGGCAAGAAAAACAACAAGCGGCGCTACTACCACAACCGGAAGCCGAAGGGATAAGCCCCGCCTGTAGGGACAAGCATTGCTTGTCCGCCGTCCCGCTCCCGTACCAGCCCGTAGGGACGGCTCTCAGCCGTCCGCGCTCCCCCGCCCCGCCCGCTGTACCCCGCCGTAGCGGCGGTCATTGACCGCCACATCCCGCCCGGGGCGAATTGAAAATTGAGAATTGAAAATTGAAAATGGCGGAATGATCCAATTCTGCGAATTGGATCATAAAAAAGAAGAAAAGTCGCCCCGGAGCGGTTCAACACGAACCGCTCCGGGGCGACTGTCGTTTTGCTCAGCTTTCGGATTCCGGCAGGCAGTCGATGGCGTCCGCAGCCTCCGCGCGGACTTCCCGGCCGACGAGAAGGGACTATCCCGCTGCGGGTGCGGGGACAATCTGCCACGCCAGCACCATCAGCACCTGGGCGGCCTCGGCCCGGGTGGCGGTCTTTTTGGGCAGGCAGCGTCCGGCGGCGTCTCCGGCGAAGAAGCCCCGGTGGGCGCAGAAGACTACGGCGTCCCGGGCATAGGGGGAAACCTGTTCTATGTCGGAAAAGGCCCGCTCGATGACGTTGTCGTCCGTCACCAGCTCCGGCTTCACCGCCTGGGCGAAGCGCAGCAGCATCACGGCCATCTCCTGCCGGGAAATGGGGGCCTTAGGGTCAAAGCGCCCGTCCCCCCGTCCGGCGACGATGCCCTGGGACGCGGCCCAGGCCACGGGCTTGGCGTACCAGGCTGTCGCGGCAACGTCGGCAAAGTCGGCGGCGGGCGTCTCGGCGGGCAGCTCCGTCCAGAGCGCCGCCATTCGGTAGAGGGCGGTGACGAACATGGCCCGGGTCATGGACGCCTTGGGAGCAAAGCGTTGGCCGCCCACCCCGTTCATGTAACCCATCTGGCTGACCCGGCAGACGGCGTCCGCGTACCAGGCGTCCTCCGGCACGTCGTCAAAGCCATAGGCCGCGAAGGCCCCGCTTACCAGGCCCATGGTCAACAGCGCCGCCATCAGCAGCGCCCCAAGCTTCACAGAGATTTTTTTCATTGTTTTTTCCTCCTTGATTTTTTCGGAAGCACAGCGCAGCGCTGTTTGCTTTCTGCCTGTATAACGAGACAGGGATGAAAAAGGTCACAGGGAGCGGAAAAAATTTATTTTTCTCATACCTGTGACCTTTTGTCCTGCTGGATCGTTGTATAAATAATCAAGCTTGAAAACGGAAACGCGAACCGTTATAATCAAGGGGCGATTTATCGGACGAGCGAGGAGATACAGACCCATGGAATTGGAATTTGAACAGCTGGTGCGGGAGCTGAGCCCGTCCCTGTTTCGGCTGGCTGTGAGCTACACCGGCATCCGGGAGGACGCGGAGGACGCGGTGCAGGAGGCCTTTCTGAAATACCTCCGCGGCGGCAGGCGCTTCGACAGCCCGGAGGAGGCCCGGCGCTATCTCATGACCGCCGTGGCCAACCAGTGCAGGGACCTGCTGAAAAGCGCCGCCCGTCGGCGGAACCGGGCCCTGGAGGAGGCGGAGCGCTTCGCCGCCCCGGCGGAGGACCCGGACACCCGGCTGGAGGTGCAGCGGGCCCTGCAGGCCCTGGACCCCAAATACCGGGGTGTGGTGTATCTCTTCTATTATGAGGACTACCCCGTAAAGCGCATTGCCCAATGTCTGGGGCTGACCCAGACCACCGTCCGCACCCGGCTGGACCGGGCCAGAAAACAGCTGAAGCAATTGTTGGGAGGGGAAGACTGTGGCTGACGAAAAGCAAAAGATCAAGGGATATTTCGACGGCGTGCAGCCCTCGGAGGACTTCACCCGGCGGCTTTTGGAGCTGGAGCAGAGGGAGCGGCCCCCGGAAGCGGCTCCCCGGCCCATCCCCCTCCGGCGGCGCTGGGCCCCAGCGGCCATTGCCGCCGTGATGGTGCTGGTGAGCCTGGCGGGGCTGCGGCTGCTGGAGCAAAGTCGGCCCGAGCCCCTGCCCACCGGGACGGAGCGCGCCGCCTCCGATACGGTCACGGAGACAGCAGGCACGAAGCCCGTGGAAGGGATCACGGATTCCACCATGCCGGGCACAGACCCGCTTCCCCCGGTCACGGAGCCCATCCCGCCGGTCACGGAGCCCATCCCGCCGTTCACGGAGCCGCCCGTCCCCGGCACGCCGGATGGCGAATACGTCAACGGCGATCGTCTGGGCTGGGACTACGCCCTGCAGCGGCAGGAGGGCCGGGTCCTGCTCCGGGTCACCGACCGGGCCAGCGGCGAAGGCTGCAGCCTGGACATCACCGACCAATGGAAAGAGGAGGGCTTCTATGAGGGCCGCGCCGCCTTCTTCGGCCTGGAGCGGGACTACCGCGTCTTCCTCCCGGAGGGCCCTCAGGAAGAGGGCTGTATGCTGCTGGTCACAATATCAGAAAACGATACCTTGCCCTGAAGCAGGACAAGGTATCGTTTTTACTTCCAGGAGATATTCGGCGTTTTGCGTTATCCCCCGTGCGGGAAGGCGGACGGCAAGGTGCCGTCCCTACAGGCGGGGGCGTCCCGGGCGGGATCAGAAGGCCCAGCGGCCCTTGCGGAAGATGGGGACGGTCTTGCCGTCCCGGGTGACGGCGTCGATGTCCAGGCCCTCGTAGCCGATCATGAAGTCCACGTGGATCATGGAGTCGTTGATGCCCAGCTTGCGGCACTCCTCCAGGCTCTTGCTCTCGAAGTCCTTGATGGTGTCGGCGAAGCCCCGGCCCATGGCCAGATGGCAGGCGGCGTTTTCGTCAAAGAGGGTTTCATAGAACAGCAGGCCGGACTCGGAGATGGGGGAATCCACGGGCACCAGCGCGCACTCGCCCAGGAAGGCGGCGCCCTCGTCCATGGTGACCATCTTCTTCAGCAGCTCCTCGTTGCGCTCGGCGTGGACCTCCACGGCCTTGCCGTTCTCGAAGCGCAGGGAGAAATTCTCGATCAGCTGGCCCTGGTAGGACAGGGGCTTGGTGGCGTAGACGATGCCCTCGGCCTTGCCCCGCATGGGGGAGATGAAGCATTCCTCGGTGGGGATGTTGGGATTGAAGAAGACGCCGCTCAGGGTGCGGTCGCCGCCGCCCTTGAACTCGGCCTCGGGGATCATGCCCACGGTGAGGTCGGTGCCGTTCTCACCCTTGTAGCGGAGCTCGGCAATGCCCAGGCTGTTGAGATAGGCGCAGCGGTCGTGCAGATCCTGGTTGTGGGCGTCCCAGGCGGCCACGGGGTCCTCGGTGACCCGGGAGGTGAAGAGAATGGCCTCCCACAGCTTCTCCATGGCGCGGCTCCTGGACAGCGTGGGGAAGAGCTTCTTGGCCCAGGCGGGACCGGGCACCGCGGCGATGCACCATTGATACTTGTTGTCCATCTGGTCCCGGTAGGGCTTGATGATGGGATAGCGCTTTTTGCCGGCCTTGGCCATCTTCTCCTGGTTGATTCCCTTGAGACCGTCGGGGTCCTCGGAGGCCAGGTAAATCCGGCAGGGCAGGGTATCCACGTAATGCTGGAGCCGGGCCTTTTCCCACTCCTCTACCTTGGACAGGCTGGTGACGCTGCGATGGCGGTAGTGGAGCTTGGTCAGAGGCTGGTAATTGAAGTCCACCGTGACCTTTTTGGCCCCGGCCTTGTAGCATTCGTCCACCAGCAGCTCCACAAACTTGGGCTGGTCCAGATCGCAGTTGATGATAACGTCCTGGCCCTTCTGGATGTTGACGCCGACCCGGGCGATGAGGCGGGCATACTTGCGCAGGATGGTTTGCTTCATGGTGTTTGTCTCCTTATGATGATTTATTACATGATCAGCAAATTCGGATTTGTAGGGATCTTTCTTTCGTAGGGGCCGATGCCCACATCGGCCCTCACACCGATACGGGAAAGGGCCGATGTGGGCATCGGCCCCTACGGGCATTTTCGCAACATCCCTACAAATCCCGATCTACGCGCTTCGGACCTATTGCCCCCGCTGATAGACGACCTCCTTGCCGCTGCCGGTCAGGGTGAGGGTGCTTTCCGTGAGGGCGTAGGTGTAGACGCGGTCCTTCGTGTTCGGATCGGTAAAATCGACGGAGAGTTTGTTCCCCTCCGTGCTCCAGCGGCCCTCCAGGGTGGCGTAGGGCTTGCCCCGGTATTGCAGATCCACCGTGGCCGTGCCGTCCTCCCGGAGGATCAGGGTCTCCACAAAGTCCCGGCCCTCGGTGTATTGGCCTTCGTTGACCCAGGCGCCGGTCAGGGCAGGGGCTTTTTCCCCGCAGGCGGCCAAAATCAGACAGAGCAAAGTGAGGCAGGCAAACAGACGTTTCATGAGGCCATCCTTTCGGGAAGCCTTCCCCTCAAAGGGAAGGCTTTGGAGCGGTCCAGTCGATGGGGGCTTCGCCGTGGGCGGCGAGGAAGGCGTTGATCCGCGAAAAGGGCTTGCTGCCGAAAAAGCCCCGATAGGCGGACAGGGGGCTGGGATGGGGGGCGCTGAGGATCAGGCGGGGAGGCGGACAGGTGACAGGTGACAAGGGACAGGAATCGTCCCCCAATTCTGTCATTCTGAGCGAAGCGAAGAATCCGCATCCCCCGTCCCCTGCTGCCTCTTCGGAGCCGGGAACGGCGTGGCGCACACTGTGCGCCGCTGCAGGCGCTTCTGATGCCTGATGCCTGAACTCTTCAGAGTCACGAAGTATGCCTGATGCCTCGTCGGAAGCGTCTGCCTCGGGCTGGCGGCCAATGGCCGCCCCTACGGCGGTGGCGTAGGCTTTTTGGGCGGGAGCGCCCCAGAGGACGAAGGCGATGGGCTGGGGGAGGCGGGAGACGGCGGCCAGGATCTCGGTCGTCAGAGCCTGCCAGCCCAGGTTCTTATGGCTGTTGGCCCGACCCGCCGCCACGGTCAGCACCGTGTTCAGCAGCAGGACGCCCTGGGCGGCCCAGGGGCTCAGATCGCCGGTTTCCGGGGTGGGGCGGCCCAGGTCGGTCTCCAGCTCCCTGTAAATATTCCGCAGGGAGGGGGGCAGCTTCACGCCGGAGCGCACCGAGAAGGCCAGACCCATGGCCTGGTCCGGTTCATGATAGGGGTCCTGGCCCAGGATCACCACCCGGACCCGCTCCGGCGGGGTCAGCCGGAGGGCGGCAAACCAGTCAGCCCGGGGCGGATAGACGGTCTCCAGCTCCGCCGCGGCCTCCGCCACCGCCAGGGTCCGGCGGTGGGGCTCCCGGGCAAAGGGCCGGGACAGCAGGGCGTCCCAGGCGGGGGGGAGGGAAAATTGAGGATTCAGAATTGAGAATTGAGAATTGTCGGGGGGGCTCATTTCAGATTTCCCGTGACGGCGGAGACGATCTCGTCCTCCTTCAGGCCGTCCTTGTGGAGCATCTTGCGCATCACGTCGATGTCGGCGGTGATATCCACCACGTCGTCCTCAAAGAGCTTGTCCAGCTGCTTTTCGTAGCCGTCGGCCAGCTCGTCCAGGGCGTGATTGATCTTCTGCTTGGCCTCCTTGATGGAGGCGGTCTCCACCCCCTGGGCCTCCAGCCGGGCATAGCTCTCCAGGGCCTTCAGGGTGGTGGGCAGGTAGTAGTTCATGAAGTTGTAGAGCTGGGGCTCCTTCTCGGGCCGCTGCTCCAGAATGGCGAAGATTTTTTTGGTCAGGTCCTCGATGCGGTTGATCTTCCGGCTGACCTCCTCGTCGGCGATCAGGTCGTTGTCGGCCCGGATCTGCCGCAGGATGCGGTCGTTGCGGGGGATGGCCTCCTCCTTTTTCTCCTCGGGCTTCACGGCCTGGCTTTCGCTGTACTCGGTCATCATCAGCCGGTAGGTCTTCAGATCCAGCCAGGCGGGCTGGAGGATGCCCCGGGAGATCATCTCCCGCAGATCCTTGATGACCTTGTGGTAGTCGATGCCCATGACGTCCGCCAGATAGTGGATGGGGACGGCCTGCTTGTCGCCGATGAGCTTCAGATAGTTCTCAAAGCGCTGGGCCTTCTTCTTGCGGATGTTGCCGTAGATGCCGGCCACCAGGCCCGCCGCGGCGATGCAGAGGGAGACCACCGGGGTGATGAGACCCGAGAAGGAGAAGCCGGTGTCCAGCATCTCCAGGCCGGAGCTGACCGCGCCCACCACGCCCATGGCGGCCACGATGGCGCCGATGGCGGTGATCAGAGCCCCGTGCTTCGGCATGCCGTTGACGTGCTTCTTCTGCTCCGGCACCTCGGCCACGGGCTTGTTCACCGGGCCTCTGATATCCAGGTCCTGAATGGACTTTTTGAGGTCCACGCTGCCGCCGATGTTGGGCAGAATGTCCATGGCGTTGGCGATCAGCACGCCCACGCCCACCGGGGCGCTGATGCCCAGGCACAGCAGGGCGAGGCCGATGAAATTCCACCGCCGCTTGCTGCGGGCCTTGCGCTCTTTGGTTTCGTTGTATGTCATGGAAGAACCTCCCTGATCAGTATCCATAGGCCGCAATCGGGCCAACTCTTATTCTATCGCAAAAAACGCCGCCTGTAAAGGGATTGTTGCCCATTTTGAATGTAAATTTTCTGTTTTCTCATTGACAAGCCGGGGAAATGGTGGTAAAGTGAGGGCCGGATAACAATTCTTTCTTTGGAGGAACTACACTATGACCAACAAGCCCCTCATCGGCGCGGCGCTCATCGGCCAGTCCGGCGGCCCCTCCGCCGTCATCAACGCGTCCACCTACGGCGTCATCAAGACCGCCATGGAGAGCGAATACATCACCACTGTTTACGGCGCCAACCACGGCATCAAGGGCGTCCTGGACGACCGCCTGTTCATCATGAACGAGGAGGATCCCAAGGAGCTGGAGAAGATGCTCTATACCCCGGCCTCCGTGCTGGGCTCCTGCCGCTACAAGCTCGCGGACCCCGACGCGGACGAAACCGATTTCAAGCGCATTCTGGAGATCTTCCGCAAGTACAACATCCGCTATTTCTTCTACAACGGCGGCAACGACTCCATGGATACCTGCAACAAGATCAGCCGCTTCTTTGCCAAGAACGACTTCGAGTGCCGCATCATCGGCGTGCCCAAGACCATTGACAACGACCTGGCCGGCACCGACCACTGCCCCGGCTTTGGCTCCGCCGCCAAGTACATCGCCACCTCCATCATGGAGGTCAACCGGGACACCAAGGTCTACGACGTGGGCATGATCACCATCGTGGAGTGCATGGGCCGTCACGCCGGCTGGCTCACCGCCTCCGCCGCCCTGGCGAACCTCAAGGGCGAGGGCCCCGATCTGATCTACCTCCCCGAGGTGGACTTCGATATGGACAGCTTCATCAACGACGTGAAGCGGGTCTACGAGGATAAGCACGACGTGCTGATCGCCGTCTCCGAGGGCATCCACTACGCGGACGGCTCCTTCGTCTCCGAGGCCAAGACCTCCGGCACCGACGGCTTCGGCCACGCCCAGCTGGGCGGCCTGGCCACCCGTCTGGCCGCCATCGTCAAGGCCGCCACCGGCGCCAAGGTCCGGGGCATCGAGCTGAGCCTGCTCCAGCGCTGCGCCTCCCACTGCGCCTCCGCCACCGACATGCAGGAGAGCTTTGAGGCCGGCAAGTTTGCCATGGAGTCCGCCCTGGCCGGAGAGAGCGGCAAGATGGTGGGCTTCGTCTGCAACCGCGTCGGCGGCTACAAGTGCGAATACGCCCTCTTCGATCTGGCCCAGGAGGCCAACACCGAGAAGAAGGTCCCCCTGGAGTGGATCACCACCTCCCACAACGGCGTGACCCGGGAGTTCTTCGACTACTGCCTGCCTCTGATCCAGGGCGACGTGCAGCAGCCCAAGGAGGACGGCCTGCCCTGCTTCGTCACCCTGAAGCGGGTCATGGCGAAATAAGTTTTTTGGGGAGCCGCGCCGCGGCTCCCCAAAAATTTTTGTATCTGTTCAGTCGCCCCCTTCTTCGTAGGGGCGGATGCCCACATCCGCCCTCGTTTGCAGGCAAAAATCGGCAGGCAGGGCCGATGTAGGCATCGACCCCTGCGGGCGACTGAACAGATATAAATATTTTTTTGTTTTTCCTCTTGACAAACGAGGCGAGGGACTATATAATAGCGGCGCGAAAACAAAGAAGGCTGCCTGCGCCGCCTCACCTCCCGCCAATGGCAAAGAGGTCAACACAGTACTTCCCGGGTCGTCCGGGTGTTTGTGCGGGTGCAGTCGGCATCCGCCTTTTTGTTGTATTTTATGGAGGTGTTTTTCATAGCAGCGAAAATGACTCATCAGCTCAACGAAGAAATTCAGGACAAGGAGCTCCGCGTTATCGGGCCCGACGGGGCGCAGCTGGGGATCATGTCCAGCGAGGCCGCCCTGGAGCTGGCTGCCGAGCAGGAACTGGATCTGGTAAAGATCTCTCCCACGGCCAACCCGCCCGTCTGCAAGATTATGGATTACGGCAAGTACCGCTTCGACCAGATGAAGAAGGAAAAGGAAAACCGTAAAAACCAGCGCGTGGTGGAGATCAAGGAGATCCGCATGTCTCCCGGCATCGACACCAACGATCTCAACACAAAAATGAAGAGCGCCTGCAAGTTCCTGAAGGAGGGCAACCGGGTCAAGGTCTCCGTCCGCTTCCGCGGCCGCGAGATGGCCCACACCAACATCGGTGAAGAGCTGCTCATCCAATTCGCGGAGGGCTGCTCCGAGGTCGCCAACATGGAAAAGAACCCCAAGCTGGAGGGGCGCTTCATGTTCATGTTCCTCTCCCCCAAGGCGGAGAACAAAAAGTAGGACGGGATTCCGCCGTCCGCGCGGACAATTCGAAAAGTCAACAATTCATGATAAGGAGAATCAACTATGCCGAAACTGAAGACCCACAGCGGTGCCAAGAAGAGATTCAACCTGACCAAGACCGGTAAGGTTAAGCGGGCACACGCGTTCAAGAGCCATATCCTCACCAAGAAGGACACCAAGCGTACCCGTCGTCTGCGCACGACCACCTACGCCGATGTCACCAACCAGGAAGCCATCAAAAAGATGATTCCTTACAAGTAAGAGATAGGAGGATATACAAATGGCACGTGTAAAAGGCGCAATGATGACGCGCAAGAGAAGAAACAAGGTCCTGCGGCTTGCCAAGTCCTACTGGGGCTCCAAGTCCACCCACTTCAAGATGGCCAAGCAGGCCGTCAAGAAGTCCCAGACCTATGCATATGTCGGCCGCAAGCTGAAGAAGCGTGATTTCCGCCGTCTGTGGATCACCCGTATCTCCGCGGCTGTCAAGCCCTACGGCATGAACTACAGCTGGTTCATGTACGGTCTGAAGCAGGCCGGCATCGAGATGAACCGCAAGGCTCTGTCCGAGATGGCCATCGCCGACCCCAAGGCCTTCGAGACCTTGGTGGAGACCGCCAAGAAGGCCGCCAACGACGCCAAGAAGGCGAAGTAATTTGAGCCGCTGCGCGGCGCAATACAAAAGGCACTCCGGAAGGAGTGCCTTTTGTATTGCGGGGAACAGGCCGCAGCCCCGCCCTCTTTCCGAATGCCAGCATCCGGAAAAAGGGAAACAACAGAAACGCGCAGCTTGTCAATGGGATCCAAATGTGTTATAATCCTTCTGGGCAGGAAGTCTTTGTTCCAAAACACAAACCCTTCGGATCCGGGAGGCATTGATGGTGATGAAACGAAGTGACACGACAAATTGCAGAAAACGCAATATCAAAAAACGATTCCTGTATTGGTTTGATAATCGAATGGCAAAAGGCTCCCTCGGCTTGATCCGGGTCCTGATCATTGCGACGGTTCTTTTGGCGCTTGTGATAGCGGCTGCGATTATTTTGCTTGGGTTCAACGAGGACGGAGAAACTGCGCCCGTGCTTTGGGACAGTATTGCAACCGTGATCAACGCTTGGATGCCGTCCTTTGAAGACGGAAGTCCGGGCTATCTGATTTTGATGTCGATTACGGCGATTGCCGGCGTCCTGTTCACAAGCGTATTGATCGGTATTATCACCAGCGCGATTGAAGAGAAGATCATAGAGCTGAAAAAGGGCAATTCAGACGTGCTGGAAAGGGATCATACGGTGGTATTAGGCCTGTACTCCGGCGAATATACGTTGTTGAGACAACTGATTCTCGCGGAAGCGGGAAAAGAAGCGTGCATTGTGATTGGCGAAGATATGGAACGCGGGGAGATGGAGCAGAGCATCAAAGAAAATCTCGAGGTTCCGAAAAATATAAAAATCGTATGCCGCACAGTGGACATCACCGATCCCGCATCAATTGAAAAGTGCTCGATTGAAACCTGCAAAACCGTTATTATCAGCCCAACCGAAGACGCGCGCACGGTTAAGGCGGTTTTGGCGGTATCTGCGCTGCTGCAGGAGAAGGAAGCCGAGGGAATCCGCATCAATGCGATCGTCGCCAAAAAAGAACACCGGGTTCCGATTTCACTTGCGAATTCCCATAATATTTCAACAATCCAAACAAGCGAGATCCTTGCGAAGATGATAGCGCATTCCTGTACGCAGACCGGTTTATCGGAGACGTTCCGGGAGGTGTTTAATTTTGAAGGCTCAGAGTTCAACCTGATCGATTTGGAAGGAATCGAGGGAATCTCATTTGAGGAGCTTATGCTGCGATTGGACAATGCGGTTCCGGTCGGGGTTCAAAGAGATGCCAAAGTCACAGTGAATCCTCCCTCGGACTATGTTTTGTCTCAGGGCGATCGCATATTAGTCTTTTCAGAAGAAAAGGACTCTGTGAGCTTAACGGCGCCGTATCTTGACGCGGAAGCAGCACTTCCCGATCAGGCCTGGACCAACAAGGAAGATATGACCGATACCGTGATTATCGGATACAACGAAACGCTCCCTACGATTCTCAAGGAACTTCCGGAAAATGTCGCGCACGTTTTCCTCAACAATTATAAGCTGCCGGAGACAGAGATGGCGGAGATTCAAAGAGTCGCGGAATCCAGAAATCTGCGTATTCAGTATCTGCAAGGAAATCCTCGCGTAGAAGAAGAGCTGCTTTCGCTGGCGAACATCGCGGAACATATCGTGATATTGAGCGATCACGAAAAAACGCCGGAAGAAGCGGACATGGAAGCGATCTTTATTCTTCTGAATCTGCGGGATATTCGCTCCAGATATCAACTGGCGTTTAATATTACGATGGAAATGCAATTGGAACGGAATCAGAATCTGGTGGGCCATGGAGATCATACAGATTTTTTGGTGGCATCCAGTATGTCCTCGCTGTTCCTGGCACAGCTGGCAGAAAGCCCGGAATCGCTCTCGGTGTTCCGAGAAATACTTTCCAACGAGGGAAATGAGCTTTATCTGAAGAACGCGAAAACCATCCGTGCAACAGGCCGTTACACCGTGCGCGCGCTGCGAAGAGGCCTGCTGAAACAGGGATGTATTCTGTTGGGCTATCTTGACGGCGAAAAACACAGTTACTTTAGCCTCCCCCTTGATTCCGAGCTCGAGTTGTCGGCGGAAGACAGCCTGATTGTGATAGGAGAACAATGAAAAAGAGACGGCCTTTCCCAAGCCCGGGAAAGACCGTCTCAGATTGTCAAAAAACTTTGAAGCGCTTCCCATACAGGCTGATCAGGACAAAAGGGAACGGGGAACAGGCAAAAGGAAACAGGAGAACGCCGTAGGGGCAAACATCGATCAGCTCACAATATACAGATACGGTGCGTAATACGCACGCCGGGATCACGTTTTGTTCTTATCGCCAGCGCGGGCGGTATCTCGGGGTTTTCCAAAAGGGGGATGACCC
>JAFYAB010000062.1 GCA_017540945.1 Oscillospiraceae bacterium
CGTCGTTCAGAACGTCGGGGAGAAAAAGTCTCCCCCGTCCTTCCTTCGCGTAAATTTTAGAGGACGTCTTTCCGTCATGCTCTTCTTTTGGTGGAGATAAGCGGGATACTCCGGGGCTGCGCCCCTCCGTGACACTGCGGATTTGTCCGCTTGTCAGCGGACCGCCGCGCAGCGGCGCTTTTGCTGCGCAAAAGTTATCCTTGTGTTCGAACGCCGCTTCTCCCCCAAACCTATCTTTACCAAACAAAACAGCCATCCTTTCGGATGACTGTTTTGTTTGGTGGAGATAAGCGGGATCGAACCGCTGACCTCTTGAATGCCATTCAAGCGCTCTCCCAGCTGAGCTATACCCCCGGATTGCTGCGAAACAGCTAGTTCTCTTGACAGCATTGGTATTATAGCATAAGCGTTTTGAAAATGCAAGCATTATTTTTCAAAAATGCAAACTTTTTTCTTCGGTTTCTGTTTTCTCCTGCAGCGCACGGGGCGCGGATCCTTCGCTTCCACCAGAATCACGAGCGCCGGAAGCGCGGCTCGGTCTCCAGCAGGCAGACCGCGTGACAGGAGATGCCCTCTCCCCTGCCGGTGAAGCCCAGGCGTTCCTCTGTGGTAGCCTTGACGTTGATCTGCCCGGGGTCGATCTCCAGGGTGGCGGCCAGTTTCTGCTCCATGGCGGCGATATGGGGCGCCAACTTGGGCGCCTGGGCAATCAGGGTCACGTCGAGATTCTCCACCCGCAGACCGCGGGCAGCCAGCAGCTCCCGCACATGGGCCAGGAGCTTCTGACTGTCGATACCTTTATAGGCCGGGTCGCTGTCCGGAAAGTGGCGGCCGATGTCCCCGAGACCGGCAGCGCCCAGCAGGGCGTCCATGACCGCGTGGGTCAGCACGTCGGCATCGGAATGGCCGTCCAGGCCCAGGTGATAGTCCAGCCTCACCCCGCCGAGGATCAAATCCCGGCCGGGGACCAGACGGTGGACGTCGTAACCGTGGCCGATCCTCATGCCTCTTTCCTCCCCTTGAGCAGAGCTTCCGCCAGGATCAGATCCGTAGGCGTCGTCACCTTCAGGTTTTCGTCGCTGCCCGGGGTGATGACCACGTTGATTCCATAGCGCTCCGCCGCGGAGCAGTCGTCCGTCAGCTCTGTTTTCTCGGTGATCGCCTGATCCAGCGCCGCCCGATAGAGCTCCAGGGCAAAGACCTGGGGGGTCTGGACCGCGTAGAGTCCGCTGCGCTCCGGGGTGGACTCCACGATGCCGCCGTGTACTACCTTAATGGTGTCCTTGACCGGGATCGCGGGAGCCGCGGCGTTGAACTTGGCGGCCTTCCGGACCGCGTCGTGAATGACCTGCTGCGAAACCAGCGGGCGCGCCCCGTCGTGGATGGCGACAAAGCCGCATTCCTTGGAAATCTGATCCAGACCCGCCTGGACCGAGGCCGCCCGGGTCTCGCCGCCGCGGCAGATCTTGCGGACCTTACTGAGCTTCTTGGTGACGCAGAGCTCGCTCAGCGGTTCCAGCAGCTCCTCCCGCGTGACGAGGATGATCTCCTGGATGTCCTCGCTCTGTTGGAACGCCCGCAGGGTGTGGACAATTAACGGCTCGCCGCAGAGCTCGGCCATGATTTTATCGGTGCCCTGCATGCGCTTCGCGCTGCCGGCGGCCACGATCACGGCGGCGCACTTCGCGCCCCGGGATGAAATCTTGCGCAGTACCTTCGTAACGCCCATGGTGATTCCTCCTGTTTCGTTTTCTGAATTGACCGCTTGGATGGGGTGCGTCAACACCAGCCCATCCGACCTTCGGCTTTCCCTCGAGGGGAAGGCTCTATCCTATCGGCAAACCGCCTCGGCCAGGAGCCGCGCACAGTTTTCAGCGACCCCCAAATCCCCGATCTCATTCGGACTGTGGGCATAGCGGACGGGAACGGCCAAACAGCCCGCCGGCACGCCGCCCTTGGTATCCATGATATATCCGGCGTCGCTGCTGCCTCCCTCCTCCACCAGCCGCTGGGTCCCGATGCCAAGGTCCTTTCCCGCCTGCTCCAGCAGGGAAACCACGGCGGGATGGGCAATGTGGCTCCAATCGAAGAGCTTGACCACCGGCCCGCCCGCCAGACGCAAGGCGTTGATCTTCTTCTCGCCGGGGGTGTCCGGTACGTCGCAGACATCCACCGCGATGGCAAGATCCGGCTGGATCGTAAAGGCGACGGGTCTTGCGCCCCGACCGCCCAACTCCTTTTGCACCGTAAAGACGAAAAACAGCTCGTTCTCCGTATCCTTCAGGAGCTCCAGCGCCCGCAGGGCGACGGCGCAGCCCAGGCGGTTATCCAGATAGGGGGAAACGACCTTGCTTCCCAGGAAGACCGGTTCCGCGCAGAAGGCGGCAGTGTCGCCGATGGCGACCGCTTCGTCGGCGGTGTCGATATAGAGATGCTCCGGCTTCAGATCCTTCAAAGACACGCCGCGGTCGGCGCCGATCAGGCCGATCACCCCGTTTTCAAAGCGGACTCGCTGTCCGATCATGGAGGCGAGCTTCGTCTGGCCCAGGCTGACGAAACGGGCAAAGCCCTTGTCGTCGATGTAGGTGACCATGATTCCGATGGCGTCCATATGCGCGGCCACCATGATCCGGCGGCCGAAGCCGGGCTTATGGACCGCCAGATTCCCCATCCGATCCTTGGCCAGCTCCCCATAGGGTTTTGCCAGCTCAGCAACGATCTCGGTAACGGCTTCTTCGCGGCCGGACACAGCCACGGGGGAAAGGAGCTTGCGCAGCAGCTTATCCATCGTAATCCTCCATTTTCTCCAGGAAGGCGTGAACCAATACCTTCATGGCTTCAAAATCCTTGACGTTGCCCACGTTGGACGGGCTGTGGATATAGCGGACCGGAGCGGAAACGCCGCAAACCCGGCAGCCGCCCTGGGTCTTCTGGAAGGCTCTGGCGTCTGTGCTGCCGGCCAGGCGGGTCTTGACCTGCCAGCCGGTGCCGGTTTCGTCAGCCAGCTGACACAGCAGGCGGAACAGCTCCCGATCATAGACGGAGCCCTTGTCCACCAGGGACAGGACCGGTCCCTTCAGCGGGGCGCAGATCTGAGCGTCCTTTTCTCTACCGAGGACGTCCGCCGCGGAGGTGCCCTCCAGCACCAGAGCGATCTCCGGGTTGAGGGTGAAGGCCGCTCCGAAGGCGCCGCGGCTGCCGATCTCCTCCTGGACCGTAAAGGCGAACCAGGTATCCACCGGGAGTTCCTCCTTGATCAGCTCCAGCATGACCGCGCAGCCGATGCGATCGTCGATGGCCTTGGAGCAGACGAAGCCGTTCTCCAGCTCCAAAAACTCGGGGTCGAAGCAGGCATAGTCGCCCCGCTCCGTCAGCTTCTCGGCCTCCTCCTGCTTGTCCTCGCCGATGTCGATGTAGAGATCATCCGTGTCTGGAACCTTCTCCAGCTCGTCGTCCTCCGTAAGGTGGATGGGCTTCATGCCGATCACGCCCGGGATCCGTTTGTCACCGATAAAGACCTGCTTTCCCGGCAGGACACGGCGGTCGATGCCTCCTACGGTACTGAATTTCAGAAAACCGTCTTCGTCGATGGATTTGATCAGCAGGGCCACCTCGTCCATATGGGCCGCCAGGACCACCCGATGCTTCGGTTTGGCGCGGCCCTTTTTGTAAACCAGCAGAGCGCCTGCGGGCGTAATCTCCACCCGGTCCGCATAGGGCTCAGCCTGCTGCAAGATATAATCCCGGACCGGATCCTCATAGCCGGAAGGGCCAAAGAGCGGGCAGAGCGCCCGCAGGGTATCCATCAGCATGGCAATCCCTCCTTCAGCGACAGGATATATTCCGCGATCAGCTTCGCGCAATTCTCGATATCCTCCAGGTTCACAACCTCCAAAGGCGTGTGCATGTAGCGCAGCAGCAGGCTGACGCAGCAGACCGCTACGCCTTCGCGGCTCATCTGGATGTCGTCGGCGTTGGTGCCGGTCCAGGAGGACATGGGCTCCAGCTTGAAGGGAATGTTTTTTTCCTTTGCCAGCTCCCGGAGCTTCTTCGACATGGCGCGGTTCATCACAGGTCCAACGCCGATCTGCGGACCGGTGCCAAGCTTTTCGCAGTCGTCATCCTTGGTATCCGGGGTTTCGGCAAAGCTGACGTCCACCACAATGGCCTGGGAGGGCATCATATTGAAGGCGGCCACAGTTGCCCCAAGGGCGTCAAATTCCTCCTGGACGGAGCCCAGAACACAGACGTTGACGGGCAGCTGCGCATCCTTCAGCAGCTCCATGACCCGGCACAGGATCACGAAGCAGGAGCGGTCGTCCAGGCTTTTGGCGCAGACCTTCTTCCCGCCCATCAGAAAGGGCTTGGTGTCATAGACCACCCGAGTGCCCACAGGAACGCGGCGGGGCGCTTCCTCCTCCGTCAGGCCGCAGTCGATCCGCAGCTCCTCCATGGGGAAGGCCTTCTCCCGCTCGTCAGGCTTGGTGGCGTGGGGCGGCAGGCAGCTGATCACCCCTGGCAGAGGCGGCTCTGTGCAGACCTTGACCCGAAGACCGGGCAGGAGCCGGGGATCCACGCCGACATCGGTAAATCTCAGGAAGCCTCTGTCGTAATCCGTCACCAGCAGCCCCACCTCGTCCAGATGGGCGTCCAGGAGGATGGTCTTCGCCCTCCAGTCTTCTGCGGCCCGGATGCCGATGAGATTGCCCATCAGGTCCCGCGTCACATCGTCCACAAAGGGCTCCAGCAGGGAGGCGGCGGTCTCGTAAACGCCCTGCTCCGCTCCGCTGGGACCGGCGCAGGCGGAGAGTTCAAACAGTGCTTTTTGCAGATCCATCGCTTACAGCTCCATTACCGTCTTTTTGAATTCTTTTCCGCGGACCATGAAGTTTTTGAACTTGTCAAAGGCGGGGCCTGCCGGGGAGAGGATCACCACGTCGCCGGGCTTCGCCACCCGGGCGGAGAGGCGAACCGCCTCATAGAAGTCCTCCTCGTGGAGGATTTCCGGCCTGCCGGGCGCATAGTTTGGAGCTGCCAGAACAGCTGCCTCGATCTTCGGCGCAGTGGCGCCGGTCAGAATCAGGATCTTCACATGGTCCACGATCTCCGGTCCCAGGGGGTCGAAGGGAACATGCTTGTCGTAGCCGCCGGCAATCAGGATCAGCTTCTGTGTAAAGCTGCGAAGACCTGCGATGGTACGGGTGGGCGAGGATGCGATGGAGTCGTTGTACCAGCGTACTCCGTCCTTCTCCCGGACCAGCTCGATCCGATGCTCCACGCCGTTGAAGGTCCTGGCCACCAGCCGGATGGTCTCGTCGCTGACCAGATCTCCCACAGCCAGGATGGCCGCCATGTAGTTCTCCACATTGTGCAGACCCGGCAGGCGGATCTCCGACTGGTCCATGATCTTCTCGACGGTATCTCCCTTGCGCCAGATGACGCCGTCCCTCAGGAAGGCGCCCCGCTGCGGCTCCTCCCGGCGGGAGAAGGTGAAGACCCGGCTCCGCGCCTCGGGGATAAAGGAACGGGTAACCTCATTGTCCAGGTTCAGGATCAGGCGGTCCTCCGGCGTCTGGTGGGCAAAGATCTGCCGCTTGCAGGAGATATATTCCGCGTAATCCTTGTGCATGTCCAGATGGTTCGGCGACACATTGGTGACCACCGCGGTGTGTGGCGCATAGCGGAAATACATCAGCTGACGGTTGCTGAGCTCCAGCACCACCTTGTCCTCCGGGCTGATCTCGTCGGCCTTGTCCAGCAGAGGCGTGCCGATATTGCCGCCCAGCCAGACCTTATAACCCTCCGCCTTGAGCATTTCGGAGATCAGGGTGGAGGTGGTGGTCTTGCCGTCGGAGCCGGTAATGCCGATGATGGGCGCGGGGCAGACCGCGAAGAAGGCCTCCATCTCGGAGGTCATATAGGCGCCCCGGGCCTGCAGCTCCAGCAGCTGAGGCTCGTCAGGGTGGATGCCGGGGGTGCGGAAAACGATGTCGCCCTCCAGTCCGTCCAGATAGTGCTCGCCCAGATGGAGCTTCGCGCCCCGGGCCTCCAGATCCAGAACCTCCTGATCCAGCTTCTCCCGTTCTCCCCGATCGGCGCAGGTCACGTCGATGCCGTAGCGCAGCAGCAGTCCCACGAGCGGCCGATTGCTGACGCCCACGCCCAGAACGATCACACGCTTTCCCTTCAATTTCTCAAAATACTGATCCAGTCTTGTCATTTTTCTTCTCCCTTTGCAGCTTGCGCTCTGCAAACCATCGCATTCATTCCTGTATTTCCCATTTTCAATGAAAAGTCCCCGTTCCCGCCCTCGCCCGAAAACCAGCGTTGATGGTAGTAACTGTGCACAATAACATTGCGCGTGTAACATTGCTGGGCGTTGCCCTGTGACGGCATAAGCCTGTAAAGCGCGCCCGTCGCTTGCAATTGTGTGAGTACCATTCTCGCCTCACCTGAGATCCCGCTCGCCTTTCCGGGTTACCAAACTGATTAGAAATCCGAATTTTTTGTTCGCGCCGCGGCTTTAGTTTTCAAGCAGCTCTGTGGTCCAGTTCAGGGATTGGATTTGCTCGTCCAGCTCCCGGAGCTCCCTGGAGACGGCGTCCACCTGCTTTTGCAGCTCGGCCACCTTGACGGTGGAAAGGATCTTGATCTCCTTCTGGGAATAGCGGTCCACCTTGGCGCTGGCGGCGTCCAGGAAGGAGCGCATGGTGTTCAGGCGCTTGTAGAGGCAGTCCCGGCGGGCCAGGAGCTCAGTCATGGTCTTCCCCTTCGACAGCGTGGCGCTGTTGGTGAGGTTGATCCGGGCCATCAGCCATTCCAAACGCGCCAGCAGAGCGTCCAGCTCCTTCAGAAGAAGCTTGGGATCCTCGGCGGGTTCCTCCCCCTCCTGGACCTTGGCGTTGTTGTTGAGCCGGGATTGCAGCTGAGAGAGTCTGCGCTGAATGTCGGCGCGTTCGGTCAATGCGGTTGCCAATTTCATAGGATTACCTCCGATCCTGTTGCAGGGACAAGCATCGCCTGTCCGAATGGGTTTCAATTTTGAATGGTCGGACAAGCAGTGCTTGTCTCTGCATGTGGTTTACATAACTGATAGAAGGCCACGGCTGACGCAGCTGCCACATTCAGGGAGTCCACACCGTGGGACATGGGGATCTTCACGCTGTAATCGCAGGAGGCGATGGTGCCGTCGGCCAGGCCGTCGCCCTCGGTACCCAGCAGGACCGCCAGCTTCGGCTCGGCCAGAAGCCGCGGATCGTCGATGGGAATGGTGTCCTCCCGGAGGGCCATGGCGGCGGTGCGGAAGCCCAGACACTTCAAAAGCGCCATTCCCTCCTCCGGCCAGCTGCCCTCCAGATAGGTCCAGGGGATCTGAAACACCGTGCCCATACTGACCCGGACGCAGCGGCGATAGAGGGCGTCGGTACAGGCGGGGGTCAGCAGCACCGCGTCCATGTTCAGCGCCGCAGCGGAGCGGAAGATCGCCCCCAGATTGGTGGGGTTCATAACGTTTTCCAGCACGGCCACCCGGCGGGCGTCCCCCAGGATCTGCTCAGGGCGCGGGAGTCCCGGCCTGCGCATGGCGCAGAGTACGCCCCTGGTCAGGGGAAAGCCCGTGAGCTCGGTCAACACGGACAGGGGCGCCGTATAGATCGGCAGCTCGCCGCAGCGTTCTATGATCGACCTGGCCTGCCCTTCGATATGCTTTCGCTCCAACAGCAGGGATACCGGCTCGCAGCCGGCGTCCAGCGCCCGGTGGATGACGTTTGGGCTCTCAGCGATGAACAGGGCGTTTTCCGGGTCCGCCCGGTTGACCAGCTGGTTCTCCGTGAGTCTGGCGTAGACGTCCAGCTCCGGAGCGTTGAAATCTGTGATCTCGATGATGTTCGGCATAGGCATCCTTATGGCGCAGTTGATTTGGGCTCCGTGAGGACGGGTCCGGTGGTCTCGGGAGTCTCTGCGGATTCTGTGGGCTCCGTCGCTTCCCCGGAGCCCGTGGGTTCCGTGGGCTCCGTGGGTTCCGTGGGTTCCTCCGGCTCTGTGGGAGCCAGCTCCGGGTAGCGTTCCGGGTCCCAGCTGTAGCCGGTCATTTCCGCACTTGGCAGCAGAACGGGCGGCTCGCCGCTCAGGGCGGCGGCATGGAGATCAAAGTGGAGCCAGGCTCCCTCCGAGGGGATTCGGTTCCAATACCAGCTCTCCTCTCCCTGTTCGCCCCGGACGATCTCGCATTCGATCCCGGCGCGGCTGCACAAATAGGCCGCCACAGAGGCCATGGTCCGACTGCTGCCGATCTTTTGCAGGGTCTGGGTATAGACCGTCGCCTCTTCGGAGCTCTCGTAGCCGATGCCGGGGACCAGCTGCTTGTACAGCGTCTCTACGATCTCCTGAGCGCCCATGGCGCCATCCAGCTGCTTGCAGGCCAGGGTGAGATAGGCGTTGGTCTCCTCTTTGTGCAGGCGGAGGGTCTCCCGGTCGGAGCGATAGACGAAATGGAGCTCCACCACCCGCACGTTGCCCCGATCCGGATAGACCGCCACGGAAACGCGGGGCGCCTCCACGATCTGGTCCGGATGGAAAAGTATGTATTCGTCCAGCAGCGCGTTGAAGTCGGTCTCCTGATATCCGCTGACCTGAACGGTAAAGGAGCTGAGCTGCTGGCGCAGTGCCGTATAGATGGAGCTCATGGCGGCTTCCGGAAAGAGACGTGTCTTGATGTCCTGGATCTCCTGCGGCGCGAGGCGGAGCTTCATCTCCACGTTCACCAGGGTACCGTCCTTGTCCCGCTGGATGGACCAGTCGAAGCTGTCCATGGCGTAGTTGATCTTCGGGGAGTCGCTGAGCAGGGAGTTGAACATGTTTTTCATGTCCGCCTCGACATCTCCGACGTAGTTCTTCAGGCGGAACTGACCGGATTCCTCCCCGTTCATCACCATGTCCTGGATTCCCTCACGAATATCGTAGGCCCGGGACACCGTCAGAATCTCGGGGCCGGGATCCGGCTCGGTGGTCGCCGGCTCCGTCACAGTCTCCCGATAGGCAAAGGGCGCCTCATGCTCGTTGACGGAAATGTATTCATCCGGGTACAGGCGCTGGCAGCCGCAAAGAAACAGCAGCAGTGCCAGCATAAGCAGCATCCGGCGCATGGGATCCCCCCTTTTGTTCGTTTGGAATGCATAAAAGAGCGCTTAGAGCATGGAAACCGTCTGATTCCCGATATCCTCATCCTTGAGGACGGCGCCGGCGGCCGGGATGGTCCGGGTCCGGTAGCGGCTCTCGTTGACGATGCCGGATTCTGCCAACAGCTCCGCCCGATGCAGCAGCGCTTTCTTTTTCAGACTCAGAACGGCGACGCCCTGGGTATCCCGGCTGGTCTTCGGGGCCAGCTGGGCGGTGGAGAAGATCAGCGCCCGGCCCTCGGTGGAAAACAGGGCCAGTTGGGTGTCCTCGCTCAGCAGGAAGACCGATCGCAGCGGACTCTTGTCGGAATAGGCGCCCGTCAGCTTTTTGCGGTTGGATTTCGTGGCATAGGCCGAAAGCTCTACCTTGGCGACCTTGCCGTTCTCGTAAGCAAAGATCATAAAGCCCCGGTAGTCGCCGGGGAAGCAGACGGCGGCGACAGTCTCGCCCTCGTCCATCCCAAGCTTCTGGGGAAGATAGTCGCCCAGAACGGAGGCCTTGCCGTCGGCAAAGACGTCCAGTCTGGTCTTATAGACCTGGCAGCGGTCCGTAAAGACCAGGAGCTCCGCGGCGCTGGTGGTTTCCCGGGAGAAGGCCAGCGCATCCCCTTCCTTGAACTTCTGTTCGCCGGACATGCGCAGGGATTGGGGCGTGATCTTCTTCAGATAACCATGTTTGGAGACAAAGACCGTAACGGGGTATTCGGGCGTGTTCTCCTGGGTCTCCTCCACGTAGATCTCATGGTCGTAGATGAGGCCGGTGCGGCGGTCGACGCCGTACTTCCTGCTGACCTCGTCCAGCTCCTTTGTGATAATGGTTTTGACGCGGGCGTCGGATTTCAGGACCTTTTCCAGATCCTCGATGGCCTTTTCCAGCTCCTCCGTCTCCGCGGTCTTTTTCAGGATATACTCCTTGTTGATGTTGCGCAGCTTGATCTCCGCCACAAAATTGGCCTGGACCTCATCGATGCCGAAGCCGATCATCAGATTGGGGATGACCTCCGCGTCGGATTCCGTTCCCCGGATGATGGCGATGGCCTTGTCGATGTCCAGCAGGATCTTCGCCAGGCCCTTCAGCAGATGCAGCCGTTCCTTCTTGCGCTGGAGCAGATACCAGGTCCTGCGCCGCACGCCCTCGGTCCGCCAGGCTACCCACTCCTCCAGGATCTCCCGTACCCCCAGGACCCGGGGCATACCGGCGATCAGGATATTGAAATTGCAGGCGAAGCTGTCCTGCAGGGGCGTCAGCCGGAAGAGCTTCTGCATGAGCTTGTCGGGATCCACGCCCCGCTTCAGGTCGATGGTGAGCTTCAGTCCGGAAAGGTCCGTCTCGTCCCGCATGTCGTTGATCTCTTTGATTTTCCCGCCGTTGATAAGCTCCGAGACCTTGTCGATCACGGCCTCGGTGGAGGCGGTGTAGGGAATCTCATAGATTTCGATCAGATTGCCTTCCTTGACATAGCGCCAGCGGGCGCGGACCTTGAAGGAGCCGCGGCCGGTCTCGTAGATGGCCCCCATCTCCGCGGGATCGTAGAGGATCTCGCCGCCGGTGGGGAAATCCGGCGCGGGCAGCGTCTCCAGCAGGTCGCATTTGGGGCTGCGGATGAAGGCCTTGGTGGTCTCGCAGACCTCCCGCAGGTTGAAACCGCAGATGTTGCTGGCCATACCGGCGGCGATGCCGGTGTTGTTGGAGACCAGGACGTTGGGGAAGGTGGTGGGCAGGAGGGTGGGCTCCTGCATGGTGCCGTCGTAGTTGTCCGTCATATCCACCGTGTCCAGGTCGATATCCCGGAAGAGCTCCGCGGCGATGGGCTCCAGCTTTGCCTCGGTGTAGCGAGGCGCGGCGTAGGCCATATCCCGGGAGTAGACCTTGCCGAAATTGCCCTTGGAATCCACAAAGGGATGGAGCAGAGCGCCGTTGCCCCGGCTGAGACGGACCATGGTTTCATAAATCGCCTGATCGCCATGGGGGTTCAGGCGCATGGTGGAGCCCACGATGTTGGCGGACTTCGTGCGTCCTCCGGTCAACAGGCCCATCTTGTACATGGTATAGAGCAGCTTTCGGTGGGATGGCTTGAAGCCGTCGATCTCCGGAATGGCCCGGGACACGATGATGGACATGGCATAGGGCATAAAGTTCCATTCCAGCGTGTCGCAGATGCCCTGCTCCGTCAACTCGCCCCGCAGGCCCTCCACATTGGGATCATCCCCGCGGCGTGCGATTTCTTCTTGTTTCTTTTTCGCCATAGATTACTCCTTTTTCGGCCCGCTCAGACGGGCCAGGAAGCGCTGCTCCAGCCCTTCGCAGAGGGTGCGGACCCGCAGCAGGCGGAACAGCTCCGCCCGGAGCCGGTCCAGCAGAGCGCAGGCCAGAAAGAGCCCCAGGCCTGCCGCAATCACCGACAGCAGGGCCAGCGGCGGGGCCAGCTTTGCCAGGGGTTTGAAGAGCTTATCGATCCAGACCCAGTTGACGTGGTGAACATGGATGATGTATACGCCAAAGCTCAGCGGCGCGAAGAAGCGGATCAGCCCTGCCAGCCGCTCCCCTGCCCGCAGCCTGGAAAACAGCAGCAGCATGCAGACGGAAAAACCCGCCAGCCAGGGGGAATGGTAGTCATAGAAGTGCTTTCGCAGGTTCTTCACGATCGGGCTCGCGTCGCTGCCCGCGGGAAGCAGATCGATCATCAGCGACAGCGCCGTCACGCAGAGGACCGCGATCAGCAGCAGCTGCCAGCCCGCGAGCCCCTTGCCAAGTCCCCCGTGCCGGATGCAGGCGCCCATCACGTACAGAGCCAGCAGCCACAGCACGTTATAGCCGGCGACGATGCCCCAGGGGTCCCCCTGGTTCGCATAGCCCAGGTTGGTGCCCAGGCTGAACAGCAGCAGCATAGCCCAGAACAGGGCCCTGCACTGCTTGGTATTCAGCGCCAGAATTCCCCGGTTGATCAGGGGACTGAAGGCATAGACGCCCACATAGGCGGTAAAATACCAAAAGCATTTTTGCGTCAGCGGAAAGCAGTAGCGCAGCCAGAAATCATCCATGATATGGGGCTGCATCAGCTCCCCGAAGGCCGCGATCACCAGGTTCCAGAAGAGGACCTGCAGCCAGAGCGTCATGACCCGGGAGGGGCGAAAGCGGCCGTAGACCGTCACATAGCCGGAAATCAGCGCGTAGATATTGACGCCGCATAGCACCACGATCTGAAGCGGTCGGAGCCAGACGTACACGTCGGGAGCGGCGGCGCTGTATACGCCGCCCCGGTTGAGGACATGCAGACAGGCGATCATCCACATGGCGACGATCCGCAGCAGGTCGATCCCGTAATTGCGTCCTCTCCCAGCCTTTTGAATGGAATTGTTCATGAGCGCGGCTTCCTTGTCTTCGTTAAGAAATATCCGCCAGATCCAGATACTTATACCCGTTGTCGGCGATATAGTCCTTGCGGGCCTGGAGATTGTCGCCCAGCAGCATGTCGAAATACACGCTGGTGCGCTCGGCGTCCTCCGGCATGATCTTGATGAGCCGGCGGGTCTTGGGATTCATGGTGGTCATCCACATCATCTCCGGCTCGTTCTCACCCAGGCCCTTGGAGCGCTGGATGGTGAGCTTCTTCCCCTCCAGCTTCCTGAGGATCTCCGCCTTTTCCTGTTCGTTGTAGGCAAACCAGGTCTTGTCCTTGGTGCTGATCTCAAAGAGCGGGGATTCGGCGATATAGACATAGCCCTCCCGGATCAGGGTCGGCACCAGGCGGTAGAGCATGGTGAGGATCAGAGTGCGGATGTGATACCCGTCCTCGTCGGCGTCGGTACAGATCACGACCTTGTTCCAGCGCAGGTTGCCCAGGTCGAATTCCGCCAGGTCCTTGACCTTCTTCTCCTTGACCTCCACGCCGCAGCCGATGACCCGCAGCAGATCCGTGATGATCTCACTTTTGAAAATCCTGCCATAGTCAGCCTTGAGGCAGTTGAGGATTTTGCCGCGGACCGGCATGATCCCCTGGAACTCGGCGTCGCGGCCCAGCTTGACGGAGCCCAGGGCGGAATCGCCCTCCACAATGTAGAGCTCCCGCACGTTGGGATCCTTGGAGCGGCAGTCCACGAATTTCTGGACCCGGTTGGCGATGTTGACGGAGCCGGAGAGCTTCTTTTTGACGGTCAGACGGGCCTGCTCCGCGGATTCCCGGGAGCGCTTGTTCACCAGAACCTGGGCGGCGATCATCTCCGCCTCCTGCTTGTTCTCGATGAAATAGACCTGGAGCCGGGAGCGGAAGAACTCCACCATGGCGTCCTGGATGAATTTGTTGGTAATGGCCTTTTTGGTCTGGTTCTCGTAGGAGGTCTTTGTGGAAAAGCAGTTGGTCACCAGCACCAGGCTGTCGAACACGTCCTGGTATGTGATTTTATTTTCATTCTTGGTGTACTTGTTTTCCTGCTTCAAATAGGCGTCGACGGCGTATACAAAGGCGTTGCGGACCGCCTTTTCGGGGGCACCGCCGTATTCGAGCCAGGAGGAGTTGTGGTAGTATTCCACCCGGCCGCCCTGCTTGGCAAAGCAGAGCGCGGCGGTGATCTTCACCTTATAGTCCTCCATGTCCGCCCGGTCGCGGCCGACCCGCTCCGCCTCCCAATACTGCGGCATGGTGATGGGGTCCCGCTTTTCGTTTTCGGTGATTTCCCCGAGATAGTCCACGATGCCGTTTTCATAGCGGTACTCCTCGGTCTCAAACTCCTTCCCGAGCTGATTCCGGAAGCGGAAGGTGACGCCCGCGTTGACCACCGCCTGCCGCTTGAGCATGTCGCGGTAGTAGTCCGCCGGTACGCTGATGTCCGTAAAAACCGCCAGGTCCGGCTTCCAGTGGAAGAGGGAGCCCGTCTTCTTCCGGGTGGTGGGTTCCTTTTTCATTTCACCCACGATCCGGCCCTTTTCAAAGTGCAGGCTGTATTTAAAGCCGTCCCGATGGATCACGGCGTCGAAGTATTCGGAGGCATATTGGGTGGCGCAGGTGCCCAGGCCGTTCAGGCCCAGGCTGTATTCATAGTTGCCGGCGTCGTTGTTCTTATACTTGCCGCCGGCGTACATTTCGCAGAAGACCAGCTCCCAGTTGTAGCGCCCCACCTTCTCGTTCCAGTCCACCGGACAGCCGCGGCCGAAATCCTCCACCTCAACGGACTGGTCCGCGTAGCGGGTGACGATAATCAGATCGCCGTGCTTCTCCCGCGCCTCGTCGATGGCGTTGGACACGATCTCAAAGATGGCGTGCTCACAGCCGTCCAGTCCGTCGGAGCCGAAGATGACGGCCGGGCGCTTGCGGACCCGGTCCTCACCCTCGAGCACCTCGATGCTGGTGTTGCCGTATTCCGGTTTTTTCTTACTCATAGTTCCTCACAACATTTCGTGATATTACCGGGCACTCTGACCCACTATATTGTGGTTATTATACCGAAAAAAAATCAGCTTGTCAAGGATATCAGGCAAGTCCGTGAACTGTCTGAGCACAGCGTCTGCATCCGCAGCTTCCCCGTAGCCGTAGGCGGCGTGGATAAAGGGGACGCCCGCGAGACGGGCCGCTGCCCGGTCTCCCTCGGTGTCCCCCACATAGACTGCCTGCTCGATCCCGCTGCGCTCCAGGACCAGTCGGATGTTCTCTCCCTTGGACAGGCCGGTCCGGGCAGCGTTCTCGAAATCGTCGAAGTATTTCCCGGTGTGGTTGCCCGAGAAAAAGGCCTCGATGTAGCCCAGGCCGCAGTTGCTCACCACCGCCAGGAAGTATTCCGCATGCAGGCGCTCCAGGACATCCTCGACGCCGGGATAGAGCCGGCCGCCATGCTTGGCCAGGGGGATGCACTCGGCGTCGCAGCAGCCCTCCACCACGGCCTCCCGCCAGGCGGGCTCCGCCTCCGGAAAGATCACGGCAGCAATCTCCGGCAGCGTCTTGCCGCAGTAGCTTCGGCAGTCCGCCGGCGTAAAGACCCGGTCCACGCCGTGTTCGCGGCACCACGCGTTCCAGGCCGGAGCGATGGTCTCAGAGGCGTCCCACAGGGTGCCGTCCAGGTCAAACAGAATTGCTTTCTTTTTCACATTCCGCATTGCATTTCCTCGATTTCTGTTGTACAATAGGAGCAGCAAGATCGAAAGGAGCGCTGCACCTTGAAAAACATTTTAGTCATCGGCACCGGCGGCACCATCGCCTCTGAAATGGCCTCGGATGGCCTGGCGCCGGAGCTGAGCGCCAATCAGCTGCTGCAATATGTCCCGCAGGTGGACAGCTTTTGCCGCCCGGTCTGCAAGCAGATCTTCAGCATCGACAGCACCAATATGGCGCCCTCCCGCTGGCTCCAGATCGCGGCCTGCATCCGGGAGCACTATGACGAATTTGACGGCTTCGTGATCACCCACGGCACCGACACCATGGCCTACACCGCGGCGGCTCTGTCCTATCTGATCCAGCGCAGCCCCAAGCCCATTATCCTCACCGGCGCGCAAAAGCCCATCGAATCCGACAACACCGATTCCAAGATCAATCTGGAGGACGCCTTCCGCTGCGCCTGCTCCTCCCTGCGGGGCGTGATGGTGGTCTTCAACGGAAAGGTCATCCTGGGCACCCGGGCCCGCAAGACCCACTCCAAGAGCTTCCGGGCCTTCTCCAGCATCAACTATCCGGAGCTGGCCTACATTCAGGACGGCCACGTGCTGCCCTTTATCCAGCCGGAGTGCCAGGACCGCCCCGTTTTCTATGACAAGCTGGGCGAAAAGGTGGCCCTGCTGAAGCTGATTCCCGGCACGGACTCCGCCCTGCTGGAATGGCTGCTGGCGCACAACGACGCGCTGATCATCGAGAGCTTCGGCGTGGGCGGCATGCCCTCCTATGTGGGCTCTGAGTTCTACGATCTGCTGGCCAGGGGCATCGCCGGGGGAAAGATCGTGGTCATGACCACCCAGGTGGAAAACGAGGGCAGCAATCTCTCGGTCTACAGCGTAGGCAGCCGGCTCAAGCGCGAGCTGGGCGTGCTGGAGGCCTATGACATGACCACGGAGGCGGTGGTGGCAAAGCTCATGTGGATCCTGGGCAGGACCAAGGATCCGAAGCAGATCCGCTGCCTGTTCTACTCTCCCGTGGCGGACGACCTGCTCTATCCGGTGACAGAATTTTGACAGACACAGGGGGCCGATGCTTGCATCGGCCCCTGTTTTATTTTTCCGTTTCTTCCTTGCAGGGCTTGAAAACGTAGTAGCGCTGGCCGATGTAATTGACGGCGCAGTAGATAAAGGTGCAGGCCAGCATCACAAGGCTGTGCCGGAAGTCCAGTGGCTCCGCCTGCGGAGCCACGATGCTCTGGACCCAATCGGCGATCGAGATCAGGAAGGGCAGCGTGATCAGATACTCGAAGACCTTGTAGAGCAGGACCTTCGCCAGCAGATAGCTGACGCCCACGGAGACCACGAACTTGATCGGCCAATACCTGGAGATCCGGAGCCCCCGGAAGGTCACATAGCGGTTCAGCACAAAGGAAACCGCGGTCTGCAGGGCAAATTCAATAATCAGGCTGGCGTCTGTGCTGACCTCGAACACCCAGTGCAGCACCAGCATGATGGCGTTGCAGATCCCGTAATTCAAAATACCCAGGCCCACATAGAGCCAAAAGGTCTTGTCCAGGATCTTACTCAGTTTTTTCATTCTCCACCTCCGGGGCGTACATCAGATCCATATCCACGATCACGTTGATCCCATCCACATGACCGGAACCGGTAAACTGCCAAAAATCCGTCTGATAGCCGAAGCTCTGATAGCTGTCGTACTCCGCGATCCAGAAGCTATAATCCGTCAGGGCTTCCAGATGCATGATGGAGTATCCGTAGCGCTGATTGAAGTAGGCGCCGGCCTGATAGCCGCCCTCCGTAATCGTCCGGCAGAAGCGCAGGGCATAATCCCCCACCGCGGAGCCGGCCTTCCCGCCGGTTCGTCCGATGGAGACCTCCTCCCAGTCGAAAAAGACCGGAAGCTCCAGCGGGACCCCGTCCAGCAGCTTCAGCACGTAGTCTGCCTCCTCCTCGGCCTCCTCCCCGGAAACAGCCTGGGAGTAGAAATACACGCCCAGCTGCAGCCCGGCTTCCCGGGCGTTCACATAGTTTTCCGCGAAGCGCTCATCCGTGCTGAGGCCGCCCTCCGAGTAGCCCCGGTATCCGATCCGCAGGATGGCGAAGCGGACGCCGTCCGCCGCGGCCTTTTCCCAGTCGATCTCTCCCTGATGATCGGAAACGTCCACCCCCAGAACCGCTCCGGGATAGCTCGGACGGCCCTTTTCGTCATATGAAAAATCCTGCATCCGCCGCGTGTTGCGGGGGATGCTGGGGATCTGTTTCGGATCCCGTCTCAGCCCGCAGCCCGCCGTCAGCAGAAACAAAAGCAGTGCGGCCAGCAAACCGCAGGTCTTTCTACCCATGGAAAAACTCCTTTGCTTCGGTCAATTTCGCAATATTATATCATATTCATTCCGAAATTCCAAGCCAAAAACAAAATAATTGTTGAGTTTTCCCGTAACTTGTTGTAGAATTGCTATACGAATCTGAAACCGGAGGCAAGTCTATGCCTGATCCCTATATCAACAATCTGGAAGAGCAGCTGGCCCAGGACCATCGGCTGGGAAAGGTCCGGCGCAGAAAGCGCCGTCTGCGCAAGCTGATCCCGCTGCTCCTGCTGCTGGTCCTGGCGGCCGGGCTCTGGCTGCTGCTCCGCCATCCGGAGGAGGAAGCGCCGCCGCCCACGGAAACCATCGCGCCTGGCAGCAGCGTCGCCACCCTGAACTTCGTGGGCGACATCAGCCTCGACGACGCGATGCTGGAACGCTTCCGCTCCGGCAGCGGCTATGACTTTACGCCCCTGTTCCGCCGGGTCGTCCCCCGTCTGGCCGCCGCAGATCTGACGGTCGGCAATCTGGAGGGCAACATCACCGGCTCCGGCGAGCCGGGAGATCACAGCTATCCCCCCGCTCTGCTCCGGGATCTCTACGCCGCGGGCTTCGACGTGCTGCAGACCGCCAATTCCTACAGCATCCAAAACGGCATCACAGGTCTGGCTGAGACCAAGCAGGCGATCCAGGCGGCCGGCATGGACGCGCTGGGGACCTGGAGCTCCGAGGAGGACCGCCGCGATCACGGCGTCCTGATCCGGGATGTCAACGGCCTTCGGGTGGCCTTCCTGTCCTTCACCAAGGGCATGAACAATATGCGGCTTCCGGCGGGGGCGGATTACTGTGTAAATCTGCTCTATTCGGACTACGACACCAATTACAGCAAGGTCGCCCGCGGCGCCATTACGGCGGCGGTCGAGGAAGTGAAGCTCTACACGCCGGACCTGATCATCGCCATGGTTCACTGGGGCAGCGAATACGACCGGGAGGTGGCCGACACCCAGGAGGAAATCGCCAAGCTGCTCTTTGACAGCGGCGTTCATCTGATCGTCGGCTCCCATTCCCACTACGTGGGCCCCATGGAATTCCGCAATCGGAAGATCTCTCCCTTCGGCGGCAGCTTCATTGCCTACAGTCTGGGGGATTTCCTCTCCACCGCGGACACCAGCTCCGCCCGCCACGGCTGTGTTCTCAGCATCACGATCTGCAAGGACGGCAATGGCACCCGGATTACCGGGCTGGAATACGCGCCCACCTTCTCCGCCGCTCCCTCCCAGGAGCTGAAGATCGATGACTATGAGATCCTCGACACTCTGGACGCCATCTCCTTCTACAAGGAAGGCTACTATGACCGGGTCTCGGACGTCCTCTACGATCGGCTTGTCAGCGCTGTGGAGCGCATGAAGGAGCAGACCGGCCTGGGCGATTATCAAGCCGGAAACTAAAGCGAACGAAAACCGCAGCAGAAACGAAGCTTTCGTCTCTGCTGCGGTTTTGAATTGTCTATTCCGCGGAGATCAGATAGTAGTAGACCGGCTGTCCGCCGTTGATCAGGCTGATTTCGGCGTCAGGGCAGGTCTTTTCGAAGATCTTCAGGGCTTTCTCGGCGGTCTTTTCGTCGATGTCCTGGCCGTAGAAGATGGTGACGATCTCCTTGCCCTCGCTGGCGATTTTCTCCGCCATGCCTTTGAGCAGGGAGTTCACATCCCGGCTGGTGCCGAAGAGGGCGGAGCCGTAGAGGGCAAGATAATCGCCCTCGTGGATGGCGTAGCCGTCGAAGTCGGAGTTCCGGGCCGCATAGGTGATCTGCATGGTGGAGACGTTGTGACGCGCCTCCCGCATGGCCATCAGGTTGCTCTCCACGTCCGCGTCGGGATCGAAGGCCAGCATGGCGCTGATTCCCTGGGGGATGGTCCGGGAGCGGACCACCACGACCTCCTTTTCGGTCAGCGGCTGGGCCTGCTCGGCGGCCAGAATGATGTTCTTGTTGTTGGGGAATACAAAGACGACCTCGGCGGGGGTGCGATTGACCGCCTGAACAATGTCCTGGGTCGAGGGGTTCATGGTCTGGCCGCCCTTGATGACCTGGTCGGCGCCCAGATCCTTGAAAACGGAGCTCAGGCCCTCGCCTGCGCAGACGGCCACCATGCCGTAGTGCTTTTCGGGCTTGGCCACCTGGTTGTTCTTCTCCGCCTCGGAAAGCACCTTCTCCGTATGCTGCAGCCGCATGTTCTCGATCTTCACGGTGACCAGACCGCCGTAGGTCAGCGCCTTTTCGATGACCTCGCCGGGGTGGTTCGTATGTACGTGGACCTTGATGATCTCGTCGTCGTCAACCAGGACCAGGCTGTCGCCCATGGTGTCCAGCCAGGCGCGAAGGGCCTCGGGGTCCTCCTCGTTGTCCCGGGAGACGATAAACTCCGTGCAGTAGCTGAAGGTGATTTCCTCGGTGTCAAAGTCGGAGAAGGTGGCTTCCTCCTTGGTGGCGCCCTCCTGCCCGGACTCGGGCGCGATGACGTCCTCTCCGCGCAGAGAGGAAAGCATGGCGTTCAGGATCGTGATCCAGCCCACGCCGCCCGCGTCCACCACGCCGGCCTTTTTCAGCACCGGGTTCTGGTTGACCGTGTCCTCCAGGGCGATCTTGCCCCGCTCTATGGCGGCTTCGATGGCGAACTCCACGTAGTCGTTCTCCTTGACCGCTTCCAGAGCGCCGGCGGCAGCCAGGCGGGCTACCGTCAGGATGGTGCCCTCCGCGGGCTTCATAACGGCCTTGTAGGCGCTTTCGACGCCGGCCTGCATCGCGTCCGCGAAGCGCACGCCGGTGGCCTCCTCGGCTCCCTTGAGGCTCTTGGCGATGCCCCGGAACAGCAGCGAGAGGATGACGCCGGAGTTGCCCCGGGCGCCCCGCAGCAGAGCGGACGCGGTGATGTCGGCGGCCTGGGTCAGCGTGGGATCCTCGGCCCGCTTCAGATCCGCCACAGCATTGTTGAGCGTCATGCTCATGTTGGTGCCGGTATCTCCGTCCGGTACAGGGAAGACGTTCAGCTCATTGATGTGCTTTTTGTTGATCTCGATGGCAGCTGCGGCGCTGATTACCATGCGCCGGAAAGCCGCTCCGTCTAATGTCTGTCTCAAAGATCTTCCCTCCGTTATGCGCCGACGACCATGGAATCGATAAATACGTTGACGGTCCGAACCTTGGTTTCCGTGGTCTTTTCCACCACATAGCGGACCTCCGAGATGATGGAATCCGCCACGGCCGTGAGATTGACGCCGTGATCCACGATGATGTGCAGATCGATGGAGATGGTTTCGTCGTCATGGAAGCTGACGAGCACGCCCTTGCTCATGGCTTCCTTGCGCAGCAGATGGACCAGTCCGTCCGTCATGGAGCGGACCGCCATGCCCTTGACGCCGAAGCAGTTGGAGGCGGCCATACCGACGATGTTGGTGAATACCGCGCTGCTGACGTGGATGCCGCCCTTTTCAGTTTGGGTTTGAATCATAGTAAAACCTCCTGTCGGTGGTTATTGTGCTGTTAGCTTACATTATATTGTAACCGATTTCTTTCCAATATACAAGTATTATTTTTGCAGCTTTTTCAACCGCGCTTCGCTCTCTTCGAGCTGCGCCAGCAGCTTCCGGCTCTGCTCCAGCTTGTCCCGCTGGGCCTGGATCACGCTGGCCGGCGCCCGGGAGACAAATTTCTCGTTGGAGAGCTGGGCCTCGGCCCGGGCGATCTCCCTGCGGGCGTTCTCGCTCTCCTTGGCAATGCGGGCCAGCTCCTTATCCACATCCACCAGCTGGGCCAGGGGCAGATAGAGCTTGGCGTCCGGGGTGACGCACTGGGCCATGTCCTCGTGGCCCGCGGGTTCGTCGGCGCAGACGATCACGCGCTCGGCGTAGGCCAGGCGGGTGATGAAGGGTGCGCCCTCCTCAAAGACCTGCCGCTTGTCGGTGACGATATAGAGATCCGCCTTCTTGGAGGGAGGCACGTTCATCTCGGAGCGGCGGTTGCGGACCGTGCGGATGGCCAGCATGACAGACTCCATGTGCTGCTCCTGCTCGGGGAAATCCAGCACCTCCTGCCAGCGGGGCCACTGGGCCGCGATCAACGCCTCGCCCTCATGGGGGATGGCCTGCCAGATCTCCTCGGTGGCGAAGGGCATGAAGGGATGCATCAGCCGCAGGATCTGATCCAGCACGTAGAGGAGCACCTGCTGCGCGCTCCGCTTGGCCTCCTCGTCCTCGCCGTAGAGGCGGGCCTTGGTCAGCTCGATATACCAGTCGCAGTAGTCGTCCCAGATGAAATCGTAGACCTTCTGGAACGCCACGCCCAGCTCGTACTTTTCCATATTCTCCGTGGCTTCCCGGATGGTGCGGTTCAGCTTGGAGAGGATCCAGCGGTCCGCGATCTCCAGCTTTCCGATCTCGGGCAGCTCGTTCTTCTCAACGGAGAGGTTCATCATCACATAGCGGCTGGCGTTCCAGAGCTTGTTGGCAAAGTTCCGCATGGCCTCGCAGCGCTCCACATAGAAGCGCATATCGTTGCCGGGGCTGTTGCCGGTGATCATATTCATGCGCAGGGCGTCGGAGCCGTAGCGCTCGATCATCTCCAGCGGATCGATGCCGTTGCCCAGGGACTTGGACATCTTGCGGCCCTTGTCGTCCCGCACCAGGCCGTGGATCAGCACCGTGTGGAAGGGCGGCCGGCCGGTGTGCTCGCAGGCGGAGAAGATCATGCGGGCCACCCAGAAGAAAATGATGTCGTAGCCCGTGACCAGCACGTCCGTGGGATAGAAGTAGTCCAGATCCGGGGTCTTCTCGGGCCAGCCCAGGATCTCAAAGGGCCAGAGGGCCGAGGAGAACCAGGTGTCCAGCACGTCGGGGTCCCGTTCGATGTTTGCGCTGCCGCACTTTTCGCACTTCACCGCATCCTCCCGGCTGACGGTCACGTGGCCGCAGTCGGCGCAGTACCAGGCGGGGATCTGGTGGCCCCACCAGAGCTGCCGGGAGATGCACCAGTCCCGGACGTTCTCCATCCAGTTGGTGTAGGTCTTTGTGAAGCGCTCGGGGACGAATTTGGTCTCCCCTTCCTTCACCACCCGCAGGGCCTCCCCTGCCAGGGGCTGCATCTTCACGAACCACTGGGCGGAGATGATGGGCTCTACGTCGTTGTGGCAGCGGTAGCAGGTGCCCACGTTGTGGGAATAGGGCTCGGTCTTTTCCAGCAGACCCAGGGCTTCCAGATCGGCCACCACGGCCTTGCGGGCCTCGTAGCGGTCCATACCGCAGTAGCGGCCGCCGTTTTCGTTGATGGTGCCGTCGTCGGCGATGACCTTGATGGATTCCAGATTGTGGCGCAGACCCACCTCAAAGTCGTTGGGGTCGTGGGCCGGGGTCATCTTGACGCAGCCGGTGCCGAAGTCCATCTCCACGTAGTCGTCGGCCACGATGGGGATCTCCCGATTCATCAGGGGCAGGATGCAGGTCTTGCCCACCAGATGCTTGTAGCGCTCGTCGGCGGGGTTCACCGCCACGCCGGTGTCGCCCATCATGGTCTCGGGGCGGGTGGTGGCCACCACCAGATAACCGCTGCCGTCGGAGAGCGGATAGCGCATGTGCCACAGATGGCCGGGCTTGTCCACGTACTCCACCTCGGCGTCGGAGAGGGCGGTGATGCAGTGGGGGCACCAGTTGATGATGCGGCTGCCCTTGTAGATCAGGCCCTTCTCATACAGGCTGACGAACACCTCGCGCACGGCCCTGGAGCAGCCCTCGTCCATGGTGAAGCGGGCCCGGTCCCAGTCGCAGGATGCGCCGAGCTTCTTCTGCTGTTCGACGATACGGTTGCCGTATTGATGCTTCCAGGCCCAGACCTTCTCCAGGAACTTCTCCCGGCCCAAATCGTAGCGGGTCAGGCCCTCCTTGCGGAGCTCCTCCTCCACCTTGATCTGGGTGGCGATGCCGGCGTGGTCCACGCCGGGGACCCAGAGGGCAGCGTAGCCCTGCATCCGCTTGAAGCGGATCAGGATGTCCTGCAGGGCCGCGTCCATGGCGTGGCCCATGTGGAGCTGGCCGGTGACGTTGGGGGGCGGCATGACGATGGTAAAGGGCTTCTTATCCGGGTCGCGCTCGGTCTTGAAGAAGCCGTTGTCCTGCCAGAAGCGGTAGATGCGATCCTCCACCTGCTTCGGGTCGTAGGTCTTGGGCAATTCACGTGCCATATTGATTCCTCCTTGAAACCTTGTCGCCTCGGTCTGGCGGCCAATGGCCGCCCCTGCGGCGCAAAAGTAAAACCGCCCTGAGATACACTCTCAGGGCGGCATAGTTATACCGTGGTACCACCTGAATTCCCGGCAAAACGCCGGACACTCTGCCCCTGTAACGGGAGGACCCGTGCCGACTTACTGGATTCACTCGGCCCGCTCCGAAGCGACCTTCCGCTTTTGCCTTCCGGGGCTTGCACCGACCGCCCCTTCTCTGACTCCGGAAAAAAGCGTACTCCTCTTTCTCTCTGCGTTTAACGCAAACAGTATATACTGTTTTTTTCAGTTTGTCAACTTCTATTTCTCAGAAAAAAAGCGTGACTTTTCCGAGACTTTGCGATATAATAAAAAAAACATTTCTGAAAAGCCGTTGATCGGCGGAAGGGAGCCCATATGAAACGGATCGGATTGCTGCTGCTGGCCGCTGTGCTGGCCTTCAGCATGGTGGGCTGTTCCAGAGCGGCGGGCGGCAAGTACAAGCTGGAATACATCACCGCCGACGGCTTGCGTCTGGCCCCCGGCGGCTTCAGCCTGAACATCACGATGGACCTTCAGGAGGACGGCGTCGGCATCGCCTATTACAGCGGCTCACCCGAGGATATCACCTGGACCGACGAGGGCGGCACCGTATTCGTCACCGGCAATCGGGGCGTTGTGCTGGAATTCACCAAGGACGGAGACTCCCTGGTGCTCCACGACGAAGGCGTCCTGCTCTTTTTCACCCCCGTTGAAGAGGAGGATTGAGCTCCGGGATGAACACTCCGGCAAAAAGTGAAAGCTTTTTGCCGGAGTGTTTTCATATACTGCCCACAGCGTCCGCCGCAGACAGGTCTTATTTGATCTTGCGGAAGTTGCCCATGGTCTCGGAGACCGGGGTGATGTAGGCGAAGGTTTTGGGGAAGTTGCTGATGATCTTCTGGATGTCGGCGATCTGGTGCTTGTTGACGATGCAGATCACCAGGCTCTTCTCCTCGTTGGTGTAGGCGCCCTTGGCGGGCAGCATGGTGACGCCGTGATGCAGCTCCTTCAGCAGCTCCTTGGACAGGCCCTCGGGATCCGCGGTGACGATCTCGAACTTCAGGGCGGACTGGGAGCCGCGGACCACCTGGTTGCCGATGGTGGACAGCACGAAGCTGTAAATGATGCAGCAGATGACCGGCTCGAACTGGAAGCCGTAGACGAAATAGGAAGCTGCGGCGATCACCGCGTTCAGGATGAATCCGATCCAGGTGACGTTGAACTCCGGGTGATAGTGCCGGATGCAGAAGCTCACCACGTCGGTGCCGCCGGTGCTGCCGTGGATTTTCAATGCGAAGCCGTAGAAGGCGCCGTTCACCACGGCCGCCGCCACAGGGGCCAGGATATTGCTGGTGCCGTTCTCGGTGTAGTAGTGGAACTTGCTGAAATCGATCTGCCCAAAGAGCATCAGAAAGCCGGAGAAACAGACGGTAAACAAGGCAGTTTTGATGACAAACTCCCGATCCACCAGCTTCCAGGCCACGATCAGGATGGGGATATTAATCAGCAGGTTCAGATAGCCGGCGTTGAATTTGAAAATGTACTGCACCATGGTGGCGATGCCGCCGACGCCGGAGGGCGCGAAGTTGTTGGGGAAGATGAACAGCGCGTAGGAAAGGGCCATCATCAGCGCAAACAGCGGAACCAGGAGCAGGGTTTTATAATTCGCCTTCTGTTTTTTTGTGTCGCTCATAAGTCAAAAACCTCCATTGGGAATCAATGGAATTGTAGCACAGCCAGTTCTGAAATGCAACCGGTTTTTTGCGATTTGACGGGCTTTCGTGTTTTGCGATTTGACGGGCTTTCGTGTTTTGCGATTTGATGGGCTTTCGTGTTTTGCGATTTGGCGGGCTTTCAATGCAGGGACGCACGCTGCCGTCCGTCTTCCCTGTCATTCTGAGCGAAGCGAAGAATCCGTATCCCCCGCCCCCTGTTGCCGCGTCCGGGCGGGCAGATTGCCCGCGCTACAGGCGAAAAAGCCCCGATCTCTCGACCTTCCCCTGCCCTGATCCTTACTCCCTCGTCGTGCAGCGTGGCGCACGCTGTGCGCCGCTGCGAACGGCGCGGACGGCAGAGTACCGTCCCTGTGCGCCGCTACGTCATGAGGGCGCCGCGCAGCTTTTCCAGGGCCTTTTTTTCGATCCTGGACACATAGCTGCGGCTGATGCCCATACGCTCCGCCACGTCCTGTTGACGCAGGGGCGGGCGGTCGTCGAGGCCGTAGCGCAGGCGGATCACCGCCTGCTCCCGGTCCGTCAGGCAGCTGCGGATGGCGGCGCGGAGCTTTTTTGCCTCCTCCTTGCGGGAAAGCTCCTCAAACAAGTCCGCCTCGTCGGCCACCACGTCCTGGACCGAGAGGGCCGTTCCGTCCTTGCCGGTCTCGATGGTGTCCGAGAGGGAGATGTCCCCCGCGGATTTCTTTTGACTGCGGAAGTACATCAGGATCTCGTTTTCCACGCATCTCGCCGCGTAGGTGGCCAGGCGGGCCCCCTTGGAGCTGTCAAAGCTCTCGATGCCCTTGATCAGGCCGATGGTGCCGATGGACAGCAGATCCTCCTGATCGGCGGCCTGGGCGTAGTATTTCTTCATAATGTGGGCCACCAGCCGCAGGTTCCGTTCGATCAGAATGTTCCGGGCTTCCAGATCCCCCGCGGCGGCCCGTTCGAGGTATTGCCGTTCCTCCCTCGCGGACAGCGGCTTCGGAAAGGACCCCGGCTGATCCAGCCTTAACGCGCAGAGCATGGACCCAAGCATCAGGAGTACGACTGCGGAAAGCATGCAAATCACCTCGCAGCAGTCTATTCCTGCGTTGTTTGTCCATATTCATTCAAATAGACGAATGGGGGGAAGGCTCAGCCTTCCTCCGTTGTGTTTTCTTGGTCTTCATCGTCAGCCACTACCATCAAAAAACCTTTATCCAAAAGCAATTCATAGAAATACTCTAACTGCTGAAGTATTTCTTCTTTCGATTTTCTTGTCAAAATACGATGAACCTCAACAGTTTCCTCCAAAGTTTTCCCACGTACCAGCCCATTCCAGGTCATCGCCCAAATCAGGGGTAATTTCTGGATTGTATCGCAATGAGAATAAGCTTCCCTTGTCGGGATCAAAACATGCACTCCACAAATTTTTGTGTGAACAATTCCCGGATACGGTTTATAATTTTTCATTTTGAAAACGTCCTCCAGTTCACGCAGTGAAAACAGCATCGAGCAACAGCTTCGTGGAATCTGGACATTTATGACGAACCAGCCCACGAACTTTGCGTTCTGGGAGGAGCCGACGGTGGGGATACCGACGTCTTCCAGAATTTCACCGTCCTTCAGGATCTGGGAGTTCAGCAGCTGGCCGGTGATGTCTTGGAATTCGTAGGGAGTGCCGTCGGAGTTATAGAACTCGTAGCGCGCACGGAACTCCTGGTCAGGAACATCGGTGATATCGCCATCCAGAATTGCGTAGACGGAGAAGTCCTTGGAATAGAAGCGCAGGGCCTTCTGCCCTCCGCGAGTGACTGAGATCAGGTCGGAATTGATTGTTTCTACGGTTCCGTCGGTCTTGACATGAATCACGACGGGATTCTGGATCTCCTCCAGCCCGTCCATAGAAATCTGGACTTCAACATCGGATGCAGGCTCCAGATCAGCCCCGTCCTTGGAGAAGGTAATGTTGGCTGCGGCAAAAATATCGCCGTTGACCTGATTGGCAATGGCAAGCAAAGCAGTCTTGTCGGTAACGCGGCTGAGCGTCATCTCCGTGTCCTCGGGCAGTGCGCCTTCGGGGGCATTGACAGAGACAGTCATGTCCTCGCCGGCCTCGCCGTTGAAGCTTTGGGCGGGCATGGGCTGGGCATAGCCCTGGATCAGCTGGTCCAGCTTCATCATCATGACGGCCAGATGGGCACGGGTGGCGGTCTGCTGGGGACGGAAGGTGCTGTCCTCAAAGCCGGAGACCAGGCCGGCGGCCGCGCAGAAGCTCACGGCCTCGGTCGCGTAGCCGGCGACGGAGTCCATGTCATTGAAGCTGACGGGCTCGCCCAGGGTGATCTGGTAGTCCTGCTTCTTGATGAACTTGTTCAGGATCGCAGCCAGATCCTGGCGGGTGATGACCCGGTTCGGCGCGAACATACCGTCGCCAACGCCGGCGACGATGCCCTTGTCGGCAGCCCAGGCGGCGGCCTTGGTGTACCACTTGCCGGCCTCTGTATCCGCAAAGGCGGGCTCGTAGGCGGACAGGTCGGCCTCGGCGACCTTAGCCAGCACCGTCACGGCCATACCGCGGGTCACCTTCATATTGGGCGCGAAGGTGGTGCTGCTGACGCCGGCCATCCAGCCTCTCTCAGCCACATAATCCACGGCGGCCTTATACCAGGCCTTGTTGGAGACGTCTTTGAAGGACGCCGCCTCCACCGGGACCAGGAGCATGGAGAAGGACATGATGACGGCAAGCATCAGAGCGACGATTCGAGAGAGCTTTTTAGTCATTTTTCATTCCCCTTTCGATATTGCTTAGATATAGGTATCCATAGTTGTAGACCTTAA
>JAFYAB010000143.1 GCA_017540945.1 Oscillospiraceae bacterium
ATCCAGGCCGCAGCCCAGGTTGACCACGGCGGCCTGGGGGTGCCTTTGCAGATAGGCCGAGACCTCCCAGCGCAGATCATACTGCCGCTGGGCCACCTCCAGCGCCCCGAAGAGCCCCGCCGGGGATTCCATTTTCTTCCGCTTTTCGGCGAAATCATAGTCCAGAGAATCACAGATCCGCTTCGCCTCCGGATCGGAGAAGAGCTGCGGAAAGCGCTCGGAACAGACCAGCCGCCCGAAGAGGGGGATGATCAGGGTCTCCTGGACCGTGTTCTTTTCAATATGGTATTTCTGCATTGTTCGACTCTCCTATTACCTGTTGCCTTTTACCCCAGCGCCACGTCCAATGCCATCATTAGGCTGAAGCCCAGGGTGAACATCAGCACGCCGATGTGGGAGTGCTGGCCTTGGGCCATATCCGGGATCAGCTCCTCCACCACGACGTAGAGCATGGCTCCGGCGGCGAAGCTCAGCAGATACGGCATCGCCGGGACGATCAGCCCCGCCGCCAGCACGGTCACAAGGCCGAAGACCGGCTCCACCGCGCCGGAGAGGACGCCGTACAGAAAGGATTTCCCTTTGCCTGCGCCTTCCGCGTGCAGCGGCATGGAAATGATAGCGCCTTCCGGGAAGTTCTGGATCGCGATACCCAGGGCCAGGGCCAGCGCGCCCCCCGCCGTGATCTCCGCGGAGCCGGAACGCAGGCCGGCATAGACGACGCCCACCGCCATGCCCTCGGGAATGTTGTGGAGCGTCACCGCCAGCACCATCATGGTGGTCCGGGCCAGCCTGCTTTTCGGTCCCTCGGCCTTGCTGGCGTTCCGGTGCAGATGCGGGATCACGTGGTCCAGCAGGAGCAGGAACCCGACGCCCAGCCAGAAGCCGACGAAAGCCGGCAAAAAGGCCCAGCTTCCCATGCCGGAGGACTGCTCCATCGCCGGGATCAGCAGACTCCAGACCGAGGCCGCCACCATGACGCCCGCCGCAAAGCCGCTGAGCGCCTTCTGTACGCTCTGGCTGAGGGCCTTCCGCATGAAGAACACGCAGCCTGCGCCGAGGGCCGTCCCGAGGAAGGGGATCAGCAGGCCGATCAGTACCGTTTTCATCTCCGTCCGAACAGGCCCTTTTTCTCATAGGGGGTCGATTCAATCCCCAGGCAGGAATAGCCGGTGGCGTCAACGGCGGCCTTCAGGGCCTCCGCGTCCACAGCCTCCTCCGTCAGGAAGGAGGCCTCCTTTTTGCCCTTGGAGGCCGCGACCTTCTTCGCGGCGGGGACAGCCTTTCGGATCGTTTCGCAGATGTGCGCCTCGCACATGGAGCACATCATCCCGTCGATTTTCAATGTGGTTTTGATCATAGGAATCCTTCTTTCCTTTGCGGGCAGATTGCCCGCGCTACACTCGGATTTGCGGGCAGATTGCCCGCGCTGCATTCTCCTGCTGTCTGTTGCCTCGTGCGGGCGGCCAATGGCCGCCCCTACAGTTTTTTATACCCGCAGTCGCAGTATGGGCCGCCGGAGGCCAGGGTGTATTGCCGGACGAACTCGTCCGCGCCGCCGGCCTCGCTCATGCTGTAGTCCAGGCGGCACATGGCCGGGACGTACTCGAACAGTCCCAACTCCTTCATCAGCGTGCAGATCCCGCACTTGGAGAAACGCGCCTCGTAGCCGCTGCCGTCGGGGTATGGCAGGAACTCCATGTTCCAGGAATAGGGATTCCGGTCCGCGGCGTTCAGGGCCGCCGTTTGTTTCATGCCCCGGATATCCTTCTCGCTGAACTTTCGCTTCCCGCCCATGCGGCAGAACCAGCGCATGGGCCTTGTCATCATGGATTTCGCATAATACTCCGTCAGCCGGTCCGGGTCGGGCCGCTTTTCCATGCTCAGCAGAAAGGCCGAGAACATGGCGCAGTTCACGATATTCAGTTGGAAGCGGTCGCCCGTTTCAAATTCCGGAAGCCTTCCGATGATCTCCCGGTATTTCGGCTTCGCGGCTCGGGTGATTGCCCTTGCCTCCCGCTCGGAGAAGCCCAGCACGGAGATCAGCTTCTCCCGGAAGGAGTTTTGAAACAGGGCCCACATTCCCATGGGCATGCCTGCGTGCTTCATAGCGTTTCCTTCCTGATACAGAAATCGCAGCGCTCCGCGCCGGTGCTGAGGGTCCCGGCCCGCTCAAAGCGCAGGCCCGGGAGCTTGCCGTAGACGCGGTCGTCGTTGGCGCAGTAGATCTTCGTCAGCTCCGGGCAGCCCAGTTCCCCGAAATAGCGGCAGTAGGGGCAGGCCAGAATGTCCATGCGGAAGACGCCGGTTTCCTTCGGATAGAAGCGGTTTTGAAAGCCGTTCTTCGGGCCGAACTTCTTTTTGGTCAGAGGGTCCCAGATGCGGATAAACAGGCTGCGCATGCCGGGAAGCTTCATCAGCGCAGCCAGTTTCCTGCCTGCCTTTCCCGTGTAAACGACGGCGGCATGCTCTAAGATCCGGTAAGCCGCCTGATCTCCAAGGGCTTCCTTCGCCGTCAGATAGACCGCCGCGGCAGGAAAAATGAAGTGATCCGTATGTCCACGCACGCCCTTGGGCAGCGCACGGTACTGCTCCAGCATCGACGCCAGCTTCTCCGCTGCCCTGCGCCACAGTTCATCGCTCTGTGTTTTTGGCAGCGCTTGATCCATTTCAGCCTTGATAAAGGCTTTTGACTTCATGATTCTTTCTGCGTTTGTCATGCTTGCTGCTCCCATTATACCGGCGTTTCCATGAACTCGTCAATGGCCTGCAGGACCGGCGCGGCATATTGTTCCCCGCCGAAGAGCCACTGCTCGTGCCGCATATCGAAGGCCCGGATCTCCGGATCGCGGAAGTACTTCCGATACCGCTTCAGATACTTCTCGCCCATCTTCTCCGCGTAGATGAAATGCACCTTCGTGTGCTCCACGTGGATATCCGCATCCAGCCAGGTCAGCAGGTCGGTGTAGTATTCGTTTTTGATGGAATCCGGGTCGAACTTCGCAAAGCAGCCCATGAATCTGTCCGCCGTCTCGTCGTCCATTTCAAAGGCGGCCTTCAGCTTTTCTTTGCTTTTGGCCATCTTCTTTTCGTTTTTCGTAAAGCTTGTGAGAAGCGGCACCACCAGCTTGGACTGCAGCCAGGCGCTGAAGCGCCCGCTCTGGTCCAGGTCCGGGCTGCCGAAAATGCCGTGATCGAGATGGGCCTTTCTCCGCTGGATCAGCTGCCCGACGAAGCTCCCGCCCAGGGAGGAACCCAGGGCACCGTCGAGCCTGCCGTCAAAGTGCTCTTGAATATATCCCTCGATCTTCTCCGTGACGGTGCGCAGATCCGGGAAGATCGTGCCGCTGCCGTCAAAGCCGTCGTAATTGACGCAGATCAGGTGGTATTTTTCTCCCAGGCGATCCAGCACGGAGCCGAAATTCGTCTGATAATCGCAGGCAGTCCCCGGCAAGAGCATCAGCGTCTTGCCGCTTTGGTTTCCCATTTCTGCAAATTGCATGGCGGTCCGTCCTCCCTCGAATATGGAACCGGACCCGCGGAGGCTCCCGTGGGTCCGATTTGGGCGTTATTTACCGTGGCACCGGCCCTGCATGGGACCGTGGCACTGGCCCTGCATGGGGCAGCCTTGGCAGCCGCCCCCGCAGGAGCCGCAGGAGCCGCCGCAGATATGCCTGCCCGCCTTTTTATCCAGCACCAATCGTCGGACGATCAAAGCGACCGCCGCCAGGAGGACCAGGCCGACGAGAATGGACGCCAGATTTGCCTGCAGCCAGGAAAGCATACTCCATCAACTCCTTCTCTTTCGGAATACCACCTCATCCGCCCCAGTGTGCGCACTGGGGCACCTTCCCCTTGAGGGGAAGGCTTGCTTACACCGTGACCTTCCTGGTCAGCTTCGTGCTCTCCTTGTAGGGCTTGAAGAGCTGCCACAGCAGGAAGGCCAGCAGGACCAGGGCGACGATCAGGCCGACCGCGTTCACCCCGCCGACGAAGAGCTTGCCGAGCTGGAAGACGATCAGGGAGATCACGTAGGCGAACACGCACATGTAGCCGATGGCGAACAGGGTCCACTTGGGGCTGTTCATCTCGCGCTTGATGGCGCCCATGGCGGCGAAGCAGGGCGCGCAGAGCAGGTTGAAGATCATGAAGGCGAAGGCCGCCAGCTTGCCGTGACCGTCGGAGTTGCGGTTGAAATCCTCGGCCACGTTCTCCCAGATCTGGTCGCCGTTCTCCTCCAGCTCCTCCTCGCCGTCCTGGTCGTCGTAGTTGTACAGCACGCCGAAGGTGCCGACCACGTTCTCCTTGGCGATCAGGCCGGTGACGGTGGCGACAGTGGGCTTCCAGGAGCCGAAGCCCTGGGGCTTGAAGATCACGGATACGGGTCTGGCCACAGCCGCCAGGATGGAGTCGTCGGAGGGGTTGACCTCGTCGGGCTCGATGCCCATGCGGTCCGCCACCTGCTGGACGTATTCCTCGGTGACGAGGCTCTCGTCCTCATAGAGCTCATCCACCATGCCGAAGCGGCCGTTGACGGTGCCGAAGCCCTGGAGGAACCAGAGGACAATGGTGGACAGGACGATGATGGTGCCGGCCTTCTTGATGAAGGACCAGCCCCGCTCCCACATGGCCCGCAGGACGTTTCCGGCGGTGGGGGCGTGGTAGGCGGGCAGCTCCATGACGAAGGGAGCCGGGTCGCCCGCGAAGAGCTTGGTCTTTTTCAGCATGATGCCGGAGATCACGATGGCGGCCACGCCGATGAAGTAGGCCGAGGTGGCCACCAGGGAGGAGCCGCCGAAGAGGGCGCCGGCGATCAGACCGATGATGGGCATTTTCGCGCCGCAGGGCATGAAGCAGGTGGTCATGATGGTCATGCGGCGGTCGCGCTCGTTTTCAATGGTACGGGAGGCCATGACGCCGGGGATGCCGCAGCCGGTGCCCACCAGCATGGGGATGAAGCTCTTGCCGGACAGACCGAAGCGGCGGAAGATCCGGTCCATGATGAAGGCGATTCTCGCCATGTAGCCGCAGTCCTCCAGGATGGCCAGCATCAGGAAGAGCACCAGCATCTGGGGCACGAAGCCCAGCACCGCGCCCACGCCGGCGATGATACCATCGGAGATCAGACCCACGAGCCAGGGCGCTGCGCCCCAGCCCTCCAGCAGGGAGCGGGAGCCCTCGATCAGCCATTCGCCGCCGAAGACGTCGTTGGTCCAGTCGGTGAGGAAGGTACCGATGCCGATGCCGCCGTCTGCGATGGACTTGCCCATGGCCAGGGCGTAGACCAGGAACATGACCACGGCAAAAATGGGCAGGGCCAGCCAGCGGTTGGTGACGATCTTATCGATCTTGTCGGAGCTCGTCATCTTCCCGGCGGACTTCTTTTTGTAGCAGCCCTTGATGATATTGCCGATCCAGATATAGCGTTCGTTGGTGATGATGGACTCGGCGTCGTCGTCCAGCTCCTTTTCCACGTCTGCGATGTGCTGTTCCACATCGGCGGTGACAGAAGCGGGCAGCTTCAGCTGCTCCACGGCCTTGCTGTCCCGCTCAAAGAGCTTGACCGCATACCAGCGCTGCTGCTCCTCGGGCATGTTGGCCACCGCGTGCTCCTCGATGTGGGCCAGGGCGTGCTCCACGGGGCCGGAGAAGGAATGCATGGGAACGGTCCTGCCGTTCTTCGCCGCCTGGACGGCGGCCTCGGCGGCCTCCTGGACGCCGGTGCCCTTCAGGGCGGAAATCTCCACGATCTTGCAGCCAAGCTGCTTGCTGAGCTGATCGGTGTCGATCTTGTCCCCGCTCTTTTTGACCACGTCCATCATGTTGATGGCCACCACCACGGGGATACCGAGCTCGGTGAGCTGGGTGGTTAAGTACAGGTTGCGCTCCAGGTTGGAGCCGTCCACGATGTTCAGAATGGCGTCGGGCCGCTCGCCGATCAGGTAATTCCGGGCCACGACCTCCTCCAGGGTGTAGGGGGAGAGGGAGTAGATGCCGGGCAGGTCCGTGATGGTCACGTCGCTCTGCTTCTTCAGCTTGCCCTCCTTCTTCTCCACCGTGACGCCGGGCCAGTTGCCGACGAACTGCGTCGAGCCGGTCAGCGCGTTGAACAGGGTCGTCTTGCCGCTGTTCGGATTGCCCGCCAGGGCGATACGAATACTCATAAAATCCTTCCTTTCCATGAATGTAGGGACGAGCATTGCTCGTCCGCGGACAAGCGATGCCTGCCCCTACAGAACCTCTACCATTTCCGCGTCGGCTTTCCGGAGCGACAGCTCGTAACCGCGGACCGTGAGCTCCACGGGATCGCCCAGGGGAGCCACCTTGCGGACGTAGATTTCCACGTGCTTGGTGATGCCCATATCCATGATCCGGCGCTTGACCGCGCCTTCGCCGTGGATCTTCACCACCGTGACGGTTTCACCGATTTTTGCATCTCTGAGTGTTTTCAATGTGCGTTCCTCCTTTTTGTCGTAGTGGCCGATGCCCACATCGGCCATGGCGCGAAGCGCCTAAATCATAATCTTGTTTGCCAGCTCTCTGCTGACGGCAACGCGGCATTCCTTGACGTTTACGATCAGGTTGCCTCCGATCGTATTGACCACGCTGATCTCTCCGCCGACATGGAAGCCGAGATCCTCCAAATGCTTTTTGACCTCCGGACTGCCGCCGATCCGCTTGATGATCTGGGCCTGGCCGACGTCCGCAAACGTGAGAGGCATCATGTTCTTCCTCCGATCTTCATGAATTTGCTTGCAGGGGCCGAACTCGAAGAGTCACGCAAGTATGCTCACATCGGCCCACTCTGTTCTCCTTCCAATTAGCCTATGCTAATCGACGGGCTGAAAAAATCGGTTAGCAATTTCTAACCGGCTATATTATAGTTAGCAGCCGCTTATTTGTCAATAGAAAATGAAAATATTTTTTTGTCGTTGATTTACGGAGAAAATTATGGTAAGGTAGAGCAAACGAGAAAGGGAGGCCGTTACAATGGCGATGCAGGAATCCGGTGAAATGTACTTGGAGACAATCTATGTGCTGTCCCTGCAGTCGAGCAGCGTCCGCAGCATCGACGTGGCGGAGCATCTGGGCTACTCCAAGCCCTCCGTCAGCCGTGCGGTGGGGTTGCTGAAGAAGGACGGCCTGCTCCTGATGGACGAAATGGGTTACTTGAAGCTGACCGAGACGGGAGAAAAGAAGGCGAAGAATATCTATGAACGCCATACCGTTCTGTCCAGGCTGCTGATGAACCTCGGCGTCGACGAGGAGACCGCCACGGAAGACGCCTGCCGCATCGAGCACTATATCAGCGACAAATCGTTCGAGGCGATCAAGGCGCATATGCGGAAATACAACGCAGAATAAGGAAAAACCGGTCCGATCATATAGCGCAAACGTCCTCTGCCGCTTTTTGGGCGGCAGGGGACGTTTGCTTGCGGCAAAAAGGATTATAAAATCCCTCTTGACAATTCGCGGGGCGTATGATATATTCTAAACGTAGTTAGCAGACGCTAACCCATAAAAGCGAAATGAGATTATCGGCTTTACTCAGCCTAACGGCTGAAGGTGTCGTCCAGTTGAGGCAGAAGCGTTTCAAATCTGCCGTAGGGGCGCTCATTGAGCGCCCGGTCCGCCATAGGCGGACAATTTGCCGGAGGTAAATCCGGTGCGGTGATTATAACACCTGCGTTTGGATCGTTTGCTCCCGCAAACGATGCCTGCTCCGCAAGCGCGGGCGCTCAATGAGCGCCCCTACGGCGACTTTGCTGCGCGAAGCCGATAACCAGAAAGCGGGAAAGAAGGGTGAAACAGATGTCCGAGCAGCAATTCATTCGCAGCACCGCGCCGACGCTGGCGGGGATCAAAACCGG
>JAFYAB010000144.1 GCA_017540945.1 Oscillospiraceae bacterium
CGCCATCAACGATTGATACGGAATGGGAGTACGGATCTTTCGACTCCATTGACGTTCCGCTCAGGATGACAGCCCCGGGAGGCTGGCGGCGCAGGGTGGCGCACACTGTGCGCCGCTACAGGCGGGGCGGCTGACCGTCGATCCGCATCCGCCGTCTCCGATTACCTGTTCCCTCCCGGATATACTGTGTTCCGAACTTTTTTGACACGCTGGAAAACCGCCAGCCCCGTCCCTTCGGACAGGGCAGGCGGTTTTTGCGAAAATGATGCAATTTTGAAAAGATCCGGAAACACGAGCTTGCTATCCTCTGATACAAAGGAGGTCAAGCCATGATCGAACATGTGACGCTTGCGAACGCCGGGGCCCTGGACGCCTTTGTGGAGGCCCATCCCCGGGGACATTTCATGCAGAGCTCCCGCTGGGGCCGGGTCAAATCCGACTGGAACTGGCACGGCCTGATCTGCCGGGACGCGCTGGGCCGGGTCGTGGGGACCCTGGCCCTGCTGGAGCACCCGGGCCGCCTGCCGGGGAGCTGTCTGCTCTACGGGCCCCGGGGCCCCATCTGCGACGACGCCAGGAGCTTCCGGGTCCTGGTGAACGCGGCCCGGGACTACGGCCGGGAGCGGGGCGCCTGGGTCTTGCGGCTGGACCCGGAGCGGGACGAGGGGGATCGGGCGTTTCGGGCGCTGGTCCGGTCGCTGGGCTTCTCCGTCAACGGGGCGGAGGACTTTTCCCTCTTTCAGCCCCGGCTCTGCTATGTGCTGGAGCTGTCGGGCCGGACGGAGGCGGAGCTGCTGGAGGGCTATCACCGCTCCACCCGCTACAACGTGCGCCACGCCGAGCGGGGCCCTCTGCGGGTCCGTCCGGGGGGGCCGGAGGAGCTTCCGGCCTTCTGTGCCCTGATGGAGCAGACCGCCGCAAAAAACGGCTTTGTCCCCCGACGGGAGCCCTATTTCCGGAGCCTGCTGGCGGGTCTGGGCGACTGCGCCCGGCTCTGGCTGGCGGAGCTGGAGGGGCGGGCGGTCGCGGGGGCCCTGACCGCTGTATACGGCAACACCTGCTCGCTGCTCTACTGCTGCTCCGACGGGGAGGGTCAGCGGCAGCACGCCAACGAGCTGTTGGAGTATTACGCCCAGCTGGACGCCCTCCGCCAAGGCTGCGGGCGCTACGATTTCCGGGGCGTGGAGGGGCGTCCGGCGGAGGACAACCCGTACTTCGGCCTGCACCGCTACAAGCAGGGCTTCGGCGCGGAGTTCCATGCCTGGATCGGTCAGCTGGACCTGGTCCTGCGGCCGGGCGTCGCACGGCTTTACCGCTGGTACGAGGCCCTGCGCCGGGACGCGGGGCAGCGGGCGCTGTAGGCGCGACGCCGCACCCGGAGCGGCCGCCGGGCTCAGCGGCCATCACGGAGAAGCTCCTCCAAAGCGGAAGCGGCGCCCCAGTTCCCCGGCTGCCAGCTGTAGATCCGGGATTCGAATTCCGCGGTGAACCAGAGGCAGAAGACCGCCTCCTGTTCCTGGCCGTCCCGGAGGAGCATCCTCAGGACCGTCGTGGAGGGGAGATAGTCCAGCCTGTTCAGATCCCGGAGGAAGGCTTCGAGGGCCTCCCGACCGACGGCTTCGGCCTTTTCGAGGGTCAGGCCCAGGTAGGCCGCCCAGGCTGCGCCCTGGCGCCGGACCGTTTCCTCGGCGTCCGGGGCAAAGAGAAGCTCGTCCTCCGCCTGGGCCGGATCGCCCCGAAAACAAAGGGACAGGAGCTTCCCCGTGGTCCGGTCCATCTGGGCGTGGAGCCGCTCCCGGGGAAAATCGAATTCATAGATTTCAAAGAGCATGGACCGGGACAGGTTGAGGACACAGAGCGGCTGAACCGTGAATTCCTCCGCGTCCCGGGCAAGCCCCGAGAGGGAAGCGGGCACGGCGCCGGCCTGGGCCAGAGCCTCCAGCTCCCCCAGGAAAGAGGCCCGAAGGGGAGTCCTGTCGAGCTCCTCCTCGTAGAGCTCCACGGTCTCTGTGTCAGCGCCAAACAGGACGCTCAGCTTGATTGCCAGACTACCGGCCTCGTCCTCCAGCAGCCAGGCGGAGGCGTCCAGGAGCCGGGGCTGGTCCAGCACGGCCTGCTCCTCCCGCCGCAGCAGGAGCCAAGGGCCCAGGAAGGCCGCCGCCAGCAGCAGGGCCGCGGCGAGAGCCCAGAGCAGCGTTTGCTTCTTCATTTCGCTCCACCTCCCAGGAGCAGGGAGGCGGTGGTCCCCATGCCCTCCTGGCTCTGAAATTCCAGCCTGCCCCCGTGGGCTTCGGCGATGCGCTGGCAGAGACTCAGCCCCAGGCCCGCCCCGCCCTGGGCCCGGGCCCGGGACTTGTCCACCATGTAGAAGGGCTCGGTGATCCGGGCCAGGGCCTCGGCGGGAATGCCCCGGCCCCGGTCGATCACGTCGAAGCGATAGAGGCTGCCCTCAGCCCTGCCCTGCAGAAGGATGACCGACCCGGCGGGGGAGGCCTTCCGGGCGTTGTCGATCAGATTATACAGTGCTGTCCGGATCAGGGCGGGGGAGACCCGCAGGGTCCGGTCCTCAAGCGTCGTCTCCAGCCGCAGCTCCGCCGCGTCCAGGAGGGGCGCCGCGCTCCCGGCGGCCTCCGCCGCCAGCCGGGCCGCGGAACTCTCCTGCATGACCGGGGCCTCCCGCTCCAGGGCGAAGAGGTCCAGCAGGGCCAGAGACATGGACTCCAGCCGCCGCCCCTCGGAGAAGATCCAGCCCGCCGCCTCCACCTGCCGCGACCGGGGCAGCTCCCGGCTGCGGAGGGTGTCGGCGTAGCCGATCACCGAGGTCAGGGGCGTTTTCAGCTCGTGGGCAAAGCCGGCGGTGAAGTCCCGCTGGCGGCGGGCGGCGTCCTCCAGGTCCCGGATCTTCTGCTCCAGGGCGTCGGCCATGGCGTTGAAGTCCCGGGCCAGCTGACTCAGCTCGTCGTTCCCGCTGACGCTGACGCGCTTCTCGTAGCGGCCGCCGGAGAGCTGCTTGGCGGTCCGGGAGATCCGCCGGATGGGCCGGGTGGCCAGGAGGGTGAAGGTCACGGTCAGGGCCGTGCCCACGGCCAGGATCAGGGCCATCACGAGCTCGCAGCGTTTCAGGTTTTCCTCCGCCCGGTCGAAGAGCGCCGTGATCTCCCGCCAGCGCTCCAGGCCGAAGCCCCGGCCGTAGAGCAGCAGACGCTGGGAGGTGTGGATCCAGACCCCGTTCTCCGTCCGGAGCAGTCTGGAATCGATCACGCCGACGTCCTGCTCCGTCAGCCGCCCCTTCAGCTCCCGCGCGGTCCCCGCCAGAGGCGTGTCGGCGCTGTCATAGATCCGATATTCGTAATTTTGCAGGGCCGGATACTCCCGCAGGACCTCCAGCACCGCGGCCTCGGGACTCTCTGCGGCGCTCCGGCGCAGACAGAGGGCCTGAAGCGTCATGCCGAACAGCTTCATCTCCTCCTGGGCGCTGTCCACGGCGGCGTCCAGCTCCCCGTGGAAGGCGGCGCTGACCACTGCCCAGCCCCCCAGGGCCAGAGAGACCGCCAGCAGAGCGGTCACCAACAGGATCATTTTTGAGGCAAATTTCATCGTCGTTTCCTTTCCGGTTTTTTCGTTCGTGCTTGTATTCGGGGCGACGGGGCAACAGACAAGGGGAGCACCCCGCTCGCAGGGGGCGGGTCTGCCGCCTCACTCCGGGTCCTCCAGCCGATACCCGACCTTGTAGATGGCCACCAGGCGCTTCTGCCAGCCCAGCTTTTTGCGCAGACGCTGGACATGGAGATCCACGGTGCGGCTGTCGCCGTCGAACTCCGCCTCCCAGACCCGCTGGTAGATGGTGTCCCGGAAGAGGGCGATGTTACGATTCCGGGCAAAGAGCAGCAGCAGCTCGTATTCCTTGTGGGTCAGACTGACGGGGCGGCCCGCCCTGGTCACCAGCATGGACCTGGGTTCAAGGACCACGTCGCCGATCTCGTAGCGCTCCTCCACCTTTCCGGCCCGGCGCAGCACGCTCTCCACCCGAGCGATGAGCTCCACCAGCTCGAAGGGCTTCACCAGATAGTCGTCGGCTCCGGCCCGGAGTCCCCGGACCCGGTCTGAGACCCCGGACCTGGCCGTGATGAAGATCACCGGGGTGCCGGTGGGGCGGATCTGGTCCATCAGCTCGAAGCCGTCGGCCCCGGGCAGCATGATGTCCAGGAGGATCAGATCGAAGCATTCGGTCTCAATGAGATCCGCCGCCGCCAGCCCGTCGTGGACCTGGGTGCAGGCGTAGCCGCAGTCCGTCAGGTTCCAGTCGATGAGCCGGGCGATGGGACGCTCATCTTCCACGATCAGGATTCGGATCATCGCAAAACCTCCTTTTCTTTTTATCTATCTTTATATACGGTAAAAATGCATCGAAGTTGCATCAAAAAAAGCAGAGCGCGAAAAACGCTCTGCTTTTGTGCAAATGATTGGATCGTCAGATTGCGTGGTTCCGGATAAACAGCACGCCCAGGGTGTTGCGTCCGCAGTGGGAGGAGACGGTGCAGCCGGCCCGGGTCACGTGGATGTTGGGGAAGTCCCCCAGGCTCTTCAGCTTTGCGACACAGGCCGCCACCACCTCGTCGTCGCAGCCCGCGTGGGTGATGAAGACGTGGCTCTTGTCGATGTCGGAGGCGTCGCCGATCCGGTCGGCGAGGTATTTCAGCAGGACCTGGTCGAATTTGCCTCTGTATTTTTTCCCAACGCCCATTTTTCCGTCCTTGACGACGATGCAGGGCTTGAAGTTCATTAAATTCGCGCCCAGCAGCGCCACCGTGGAGCAGCGCCCGCCCTTGTGCAGGAACTCCAGGCTGTCGATTACGAAGGAGGCGTCCACATTGGCGGCCAGGCGGCGGCACTCCTCGGCGATCATGCCGGCCCGCATCCCGCGCCGGGCCAGCTCCGCGGCCCGCAGCACCAGCAGACCGCCGCCGGTGGAGAGGTTTCGGCTGTCCACCACAAAGACGTTGTCAAAGTCCTCGGCGGCGATGACGCTGTTCTGGAAGGTGGAGGACATCTCCGAGCTGATGGTGAAGTGGACGATGCTGTAGCCCTGGTCTACATACTTCTGGAAAAAGGCCTCGCAGTCGGCCAGATTCGGGGCCGCCGTCTTCGGCAGGCTCTTGTTGTTTTCGTAGTTGCGATAGATTTCGTCGGGCGTGATGTCCACGCCGTCAATATGGTCCACGTCGTTGAGACTCACGATCAGAGGCAGGATTTGGATTCCGTACTGCTCCCGCAGCTCCGGGCTGAGATCGGTGGTGCTGTCGCTGGTGATCAGGATTTTCTCGGCCATTGAAAACGCTCCCTATTGCATACAGTTGGAATATCACACAATAATATACGATAACGGGAGCGAAAAATCAAGTGTTTTTACATGGAATTAACTGAGATCCGGCAATTTTTCGATGCTGCCGCCGGTGGAGAGGTCCTTGTCGGCCAGGAGCATCAGCTTTTCCGCCAGCAGGCGGGAGAAGCCGCCGATGATGGCGGAGGAGACGATCAGCTCCTCCGTCCGGTCGATGGAGAACTGGGTCTCGTCGTCGTGGTCCAGGATGGGTCCCGCCACGCCCCGGACCTGCTCCACAAAGAAGGCCGCCGACAGGGCGTGCCGGGCTGCGTAGCGGTCGTAGATCTCCCGGACCTCCTGCTCGGACAGGCCCGTGGGCAGCAGGCGGCGGATCAGGGCGATGCTGAGGCCCTGCTTCAGGGTGCAGATCACCAGCAGATAGGCGATGTGGATCCGGTAGTAGCGCTTCTTCACGGGCTCCGGCATGATCTTGGTGCGGACATAGTTGTTGATGGCCGCGGCGGTAATGAATTCCTCGTCCTTCAGCTCCGGGGGCAGATAGTCCAGATACTGCCGCAGCAGGGCGATGACCTGCTCCATGTAGAGCCCCAGATCGGGGATCTGCTCCCAAGCGGGCAGGCGGTAGTTGTTCAGATAGGTCTCCCAGCGGCGGAGCTTGCCCGCCACCAGCGCTTTGTCGTAGTTCATAGGACGCCTCCTGTTCGGCTGGGTTCCAGGTACTGTAACTGATATTATAGCACAGCTTTTTCCAAAAATCAACGAAAAAACTATGGCCTGTATCTATTGACATAGAGTTGCGGATGTGGTAAGATAATTCAGAATATTAGGTAATACCGCCTTTTGAATTAAAAGCCTTCGCGGTGCAAGCCCGCGGAAAGGAGCACTATGTCCGACTATGTCATCATCACCGATTCCTCCTGCGATCTCTCTCCGGAGCTGCTGGAGCAGTGGGAGGTCCCCTTTGTCAGCCTGAGCTACAAATTTGACGAGGATCCCAGCAGCCACGGCAATTTTGACCTGCCCTTCGATCAGTTCTATGAGCGGATGCGGAAGGGAAGCGTGGCCCGCACCGCCGCGGCCAATATGGAGACCTTCCGGCAGGCCTTCGAGCCCTGGCTGAAGGACGGAAAGGACCTGCTCTACATCGGCTTCTCCTCGGGTCTGAGCACCACCGTCAACTCCGGGGCCATGGCCGCCAGAGAGCTCATGGAGGAGTACCCGGAGCGGAAGATCCTCGTGGAGGACACCTACGCCGCCTCCGCGGGCTTCGGCCTGCTGGTGTATCTCACGGTGCAGGAGAAGCGCAGGGGCGCCACCCTGGAGGAGGCTGCCAAATTCGTGGAGGACAACCGCTTCCACCTCTGCCACTGGTTCACGGTGGACGATCTGGTCTACCTCAAGCGGGGCGGCCGGGTCAGCGCCGCCGCAGCCTTCGCCGCGGGCCTGCTGAACATCAAGCCTGTGCTCCACATGGATGATCCCGGCCACCTGATCAACATGTTCAAGGTCCGGGGCCGCCGGGCCTCCATCAAGGCCCTGGCGGACAAGTACGGCGAGCTGGCGATCCATCCCGGCCCCGACGATACGGTCTTTATCTCCCACGGCGACTGCGTCGAGGACGCGAAGCTGCTGGAGAAGATGCTGGCCGAGCGCTTCGGCGCGAAGGTGCAGCTCATCACCTATGTGGGTCCCGTGATCGGCTCCCACTCCGGCCCCGGTACCCTGGCCCTCTTCTTCCTGGGCAGGGAGCGCTGATGGCCCCAAGGACGCCTCTGGCGGAGCGCAGCCTGCCGGACTATACCAGGGGAGAGGAGATCTTCAACTTCGTCTCCCATGTGGTCGGGGGCGGCCTGGCCCTGGTCATGCTGGTGCTCTGCGTGGTCCGGGCGGCCCTCCACCGCGATCCCTGGGCCGTGGTGGGCAGCGCGGTCTACGGGAGCTCCCTGGCGGCGGTCTACGCCGTCTCCAGCGTCTACCACGGCCTGCGGCCCGTCCGGGCCAAGAAGGTCCTCCAGGTCCTGGACCACTGCACCATCTATTTTCTGATCCTGGGCTCCTATCTGCCCATCCTGCTCTGCCCCATCCGGCGGGAGTCCCCGGTCACGGCCTGGGTCCTCTTCGGCATCATCCTGGCCATGACGGCCCTGGCCGTTACCTTCACGGCCATCGACCTGAAAAAGTACCGGGTCCTGTCCATGATCTGCTATATCGGTCTGGGCTGGTGCATCGTCTTTGCCGCGCCGGTGGCCCTGCGGGCCATCCCGCTGCCGGGCCTGCTCTGGCTCCTGGCGGGCGGCGTGGCCTACACGGTCGGCGCGATCCTATACGGGCTCGGCGTCCGCAGACGCTACATGCACGCGGTCTTCCACCTCTTTGTGATCCTGGGCTCCGTTCTGCAGTTTGTGTGCATTTTCTGCTATGTGATCTGATCGTTCTCTCTGCGTCCGAAACGCTCATGTCCCTACGGTGCTGAATTCTTATCTGCTCTCCCGAAAAATTATCGGGGGAGCAGAAATTTTATTTGCTTTATCCGGGGTTTTATGCTATGATAACTTGAAATGTGACGTAAGGAGCGATTTCTTTGGAATATATCATTCTGGATATGGAGTGGAACCAGCCCTGGCCGGGCTCCTACGCGGCCCAGCGGCCCCTGCCCATCCACATCAGCGGCGAGGTGATCCAGATCGGCGCCGTGCGGATGACGGAGGACCAGACCATCGCCGACGAGTTCCAGGTCCTGATCAAGCCCAAGTTCTTCCGCCGGCTCAACAGCCGGGTGGCAAAGCTCACGGGCATCCGGGAGAGCCGCCTGAAGGCCGAGGGCCTGAGCTTCGACGAGGCCATCAACGAGTTCTACAACTGGTGCGGCGAGGACTGCGTCTTCCTGACCTGGGGCTTCGACGACATTCCTCTGCTCTCCGGCAATATGATGCTCAACGGCTACGATCCCGTCTGGATCCAGCACTGGTACAACGCCCAGATGATCTTCAACGCCCAGACCGGCTCCGGCAACAACCAGAAGGCCCTCTCCACCGCCATGGAGATGCTGGAGATCCCCGCCACCCGTCAGGCCCACGACGCCCTGGGCGACGCCTTCCACACCGCCCAGATCTGCGCGAAGCTGGATCTCAGGAAGGGCATCGAGAACTACCGGGGCTCCCTCCAGGAGCATGAGGACGGGCTCCACGGAGCCCAGGTCCCGGGCTGCGTCAGCCGCCGGGTCTTCCACGACTACGAGGACAAGTCCGCCGCCATGGGCGACATGGGGGGCAAGGAGAATCTCTGCCCCGTCTGCGGCAGGGAGATGACCTGTCAGGGCTGGCACACCCAGCCGGGCCGCCGCTACCTCTCCAAAAACACCTGCCCCGACCACGGGGATTTCATCGTCCGCATCCGCTTCGAGCGGGACGCCGACGGCAGCCTGAAGGTCTGCCGCCTGGTCTACGACGGAAGCTCCTCCCTGGCGGAGAACTTCGAAGAGGAGATCGCCAAGAAGGCGAAAAAGCGCCCCCGCCGCCGGCGGAAGCGCACGAAAACCGAGCTGTAGGAAACGACAGGGGCCGGTCCCCGATCCTGGAACGCAGGACAAGGACCGGCCTCTTTTATGTGCTATTCGTTCGGGCTGAGCTCCAGGGGATCCTGGAGAATCAGCGGCTGTGATGGACTGTTTCCGCGCTGCCGACAGGCGCTTCAGCGGTCTCGGACGCCGGGAAATCGCTGCTCTGCCGCTCCGCGTGCGCGGCGCTGTCGATTTGGATTCCAGTCGTCCCGGGTTCGCCGCCCGTTTTGCCTCCGCAGCCGCACAGGGATACCATCATCAGCGCCGCAAGAAGCGCTCCGCAGAGAAATCGTTTGAAACACATAGGCAGATCCTCCTTTTGGTCACTGTAATCCCTACTCCACTTGTTCCTGCCCGGGATCGGAATTGACAGATGTCTTTGTAGTAAATGCAAAATAATAAATATCCCCACTAATGGAATAATTTGCTGGATGGAATACTTGATCACCGGTGTAGTGTTCATCCGTTGCGCCGGCAGATGCTGGGGTTACGCCTGCCTTCATTTTCATAATAGCTCCGCAAGTTGCCATCTTATGATACCATCTGCCATTTGCCGATTTTTTATCCATGCGTGAAAATCTTCGCCCATAGGACCATTTTCGCCGAAAGGAATTGTATCTCCATAAACAAAGGCAAGCATAGACCCGCCTGGTTTCAAAACGTAGTTTGCAGCAACACGCTTAATATGTATTAGCCACGAATAGATAAATCTTGTGAAATGTATATTGTATATTAAGTATTTCTTCAGGACACCACTTGTTGGCTTTGAATAACCTGATTTCTGACCAGGGTACAAATTTTGTTTGCGCCGATTGCAGAACCATAGAAGTTATAAGTTGTATAACCTGCGGGTGCGCTATAAAATCATTATACTGAGATACTGGCGCCAAAGTTCCCCTCCTCATTTTGGTTCACATTATAAGAGAATTAGTTTTCCGTCTAAAAATCAATAACTGCAGTTTACATTCACGTCCAGCGTCTGATGTTTTTTGCTTATAGTTGCTCCCTGCCCTTTTTAATAGTATCGCAAGGAAGAAGTAAAATCAACCAATATATATAAAACATAAGTAAAATAAAATATATGTATATTGTTTCCTTAAGATAGAGGGATGATCTCTTGCCTGCGTGGGCGTACAATGAGTGCGCCACGCGGGCAAGAGATCATCCCCGTGTTTTTTTGCATTAGCTTAAGTTTCCGTCCTTATCGCAGCTAAGCGACATATTGACGTTCGCTGTTGGGAGCGTTATGCCGTCATATCTTTTCCCGAGAACCACAGCGGTCTGAGCAGTAAAGCCGCTGCAGGAAGTGTTTTCAGATAGCGTTGACCAGCCGGATTCATAAAACGTGATGGTTGTGTTTGCGTCGTCACAAGAGGAAGTGACTCCATTGTAGGAAAAAAGACCGGTCAGTTTTACGCGCCAGATGAGAGTGTCACTGCTGTTATAGTAAGATCTTATGATGCTTCCAACCTTGTGATGCAGTATTCTGGAGGGCTGTACTTGAGTAATTGAGGTTTCTTCGCGACTTCCGTCTTCAAAAAACACGACTGAACGTGCAACAAAGAACTCTTCCTGATGGTAGTCAGCGGAGACAAATAAGTTAAAAATGTGGAAAACGAGAATCAGCGTAATGAAAAATACAACAGGAGAAAAGAATCTTCTTTTCATGCAACCGCCCCTTCCGGTATAGAATGTCATGTATCAGATCCTGAATTGTTGATCACGCATTCTTGTATTTCTTGTATGGAATAACCGTCAATATATTTCTGCAGTTTCGAGTTCACACAGCACAAGTGTACGCACCAAGTCAGAAGAACCAAAGCTGCGATTACGATTACAATTTTAGAAATACGACGTTTGTGCCGCATGCGTTTCAATAAATCAGCGGTAGTAGTGCTTTCCAGACATGAGGCAGCAACAAGCTCCGGCGCTCCGAATCGCTCCCGGATCGCCTCCTGACTTGCGTTGGGCATTTCCATACAGAAGTTTTCCAGACTTTGTTGTAATGGCGCTGTAATCTTTTTGCTGACTACTCTGCCGCAGGGCAGAAGACGACACACTTGATGGAAATACCTGCGGCATGCTTTATTCATTTGACGGTACATTGCTTTCTCCCTCTACGATCCGCAGCACGCCCTGTACTACGGTCTTATACTCTTGAATGAGCTGTTCCAAATAGACCCGGCCCTCTGGTTCCAAGTGGTAATAGATCCGTGTCATGCGTTTGCCGACCAGAACCCTTTTGGCAGAAATACAGTTCGAGTCCTGGAGCTTATACAGTACTGGATACAGTGCCCCTTCCTGCATACAGAGCGCACCAAAAGATTGCCTTTCCATCTCCTGGACCAGCTGATACCCATACATATCCGATTGCTTCAACAGGCTCAACAGCACCAGTGAGGCGACGCCTCTCTGGTAGTTGGCGGCATTATGATGTTCTGACATTGCAATACCTCTCTAATACAACACTAACATAAAATAATGGAAACATCAATATATATGTAATATAAATAATATCATTGACAACTGCAAAGATCTATGGTATAA